>JANPNB010000224.1:0-2417 GCA_031427275.1 Alphaproteobacteria bacterium
CGCCTATTGAGAGAACGGCTACCGCCCATGAGACGGTGCTGCTGCATCAGGCTGTGGCGGCGACCCTCGTTAAGTTCTCCGTCCCCCTGCTGACCACAAATCTGCTCGGCGCGCTCACCGGCACCTGGGGGGCTATTTGGGTCAGCCACGTGCTGGGCCAAAATGCGCTGACGGCTGTGGCCAACGCCAATATCTTCATGGGCATGATGAACGGCGCGGTCATGGGTGTTGGCGCAGCGGCGGGCATCGCCGTGGGCCAGACCCTAGGCGCTGGTGATGCTGCGGCCTCAAAGCGCGTGGCGGCTACGTCGGTGACCTTCATCGTCGTGGCGTCGCTGCTGATGGCGGTCATTGGACTGTTCTTCGCCCCGGCAATCTTGGATCTCATCCACCTGCCCCTGGTCGCCCGGCCCATGGCCATCACCTATTTCCAGGTGACCAGCCTAAGCCTGCCCTTCGCCTTCACCTTCAATTTCCTGATGATGGTGTTGCGCGGCACGGGCGACGCCCGGACGCCCTTCCGGTTCACCCTATTTGCCATAGCGCTCAATCTCATCCTCACGCCGCTGCTCCTAACTGGGGCCTTTGGATTTCCCAAACTGGGCATTGCGGGCGCTGCGCTGGCGGCCCTGCTGGCCAGCGCCATACCCCTGGCGGCATCAATCTTCTACATCTATGCCAAGAACATGGCCTTTGCCCTGCGCGGCGAGGACTTGGCCCTGCTCAAGACCGACCCGGATCTGTTGGCCATGTTGATGAAGCGTGGTGCGCCTGTGGCGTTTGAGAGCTTCGTGATCCAGGGGGCCTATTTTGTGCTGCTGACCATGGTCAATGCGCATGGCGCAGCCACGGCAGCCGCCTATAGCGCGGCCGCCCAGCTCTGGGGCTATGTCCAGATGCCGTCCGGCGCGGTGGGTGCCTCCATGTCAGCCATGGCCGCTATGAGCATCGGGGCCGGGCGCTGGGATCGCGTGGGCGAAATCGCGCTGAAAGGCTGCCTGGTGGCCGGTGGGTTGACCTTGTTGGCCGCCGGGATCGTCTTTGGCCTGGGTGACCTGCCGCTCAAACTCTTCCTGCCCCAGGGCGGCGAAGCCTTGGAAATCGCGCGTCAGATCAACAGCATCGTCATCTTCGGCTGGATCGCGCTGTCCATCACCAACGGCCTGTCCTCGATGGTCAGAGCCAATTCGGCCATGCTGGCCCCGACGCTTATCTACGCCGTCACCATGTGGCTGTTCCGCGTGCCCTTCGCCAAGGCGTTGGAGCCCCATATCGGCTCGGCTGCGATTTGGTGGAGCTTCCCGGTTGGCACGATCAGCTCGGCTATTCTGGCCTTGGCCTATTACCGGTGGGGCAATTGGCGCAGCAACAGTCTCATGACGACGGGCGTAACGAAGGACCGATAGGCCAAGAGGCTTGCCAGACTTCTCTCGGTGCCCCACCCTACAACCAACAAAGAGACGGGTTCGACGTCCTTGGGGGGTAAGCATGAGTATCGTTTCCGCAGGCGCGTCACCACCGCCAACGGCCTGGACAAAATTCTCCTACGGGTTCGGCGCGGTGGCCTTCGGGGTCAAGGATAACGGCTTTTCCTATTTCCTGTTGCTCTTCTACAGCCAGGTCGTCGGCGTCGATGCGCGGCTGGTGGGCTTGGCCCTGACGGTGGCCCTCTTCATCGACGCCTTTGTTGACCCGATCGTCGGCTATTGGTCTGATAACTTCCGCTCTCGCTGGGGACGCCGGCACCCGTTCATGTACGCCGCGGCCCTGCCGATTTCGGCCAGCTACTTCCTGCTCTGGAATCCGCCGGACGCATGGTCTGATGGCGCGACCTTTTGGTATCTGCTGATCTTGGCCGTGACGATCCGGGTGTTCATCTCCTTCTATGAGATCCCGTCTACTGCCTTGGCACCTGAGCTGACCGATCACTACGATGAGCGCAGCACCCTGCTCTCGCACCGCTCCTACTGGGGCTGGACCGGCGGCAATGCCATGTCGGTTTTCATGTTCTCGGTGCTGTTCCCGTTGTTCGCCACCAAGGCGATCCCCAACGGCCAGTTTAACCGCGACGCCTACTCGACCTATGGGATGATTGCTTCGGGGCTGATCTTGGTCTCGATTCTGGTCTCAGCCATTGGCACCCATTCGCGGATCGCCACGCTGAAAAACCCACCACCGCAACGCCGCCTAACACCGGTCACCATCTTCAAAGAAATCTTCGAGACCCTGGCCAATCGCTCCTTCATCGCCCTGTTTATCTCGGCGATCTTCGGGGCCATCGCCTCGGGCTTGTCGGCGGCGCTGTCGTTCTACTTCTTCACCTACTTCTGGAACTTCACCACCCAGCAGAGCGGCTTCGTCACCATGGGGGTGTTCATCTCCGCGGTGATCGGCGCGACCCTGGCCCCGATCGTCAG
>JANPNB010000225.1:0-4802 GCA_031427275.1 Alphaproteobacteria bacterium
CAATATCAACCTTGCAGATGCCACCGCCTATGCGGCCTGGCTTTCAAACCGGACGGGACAATATTGGCGGCTGCCGAGCGATGCGGAATGGTTGCGCGCGGCAGCAGAGCGCGGCAGTGCAGACGGCTTTGGCGGGGATGCCAATGGCAGTGACCCCTCGCGGCGCTGGATCGCGAGCTATCTGCGCGAAGTCGATCTGCGCGGCGAGGCTGATCTTGATCCGCATCCGCTTGGTCATTTCGGGATGAACAATCTGGGGGTGGCTGATATCGCGGGCAATGTCTGGGAATGGACGGCAACCTGCTTTCAGAACGGAACGCTGACCGCAGATGGGGATGCCATCGCCGCAAGGTCGGATTATTGTGGCGTCCGGGCGGTGCAGGGCAAACATCGTGCCTTCATGATCGACTTCATCCGAGATGCGCGGTCGGGGGGGTGCGCGGTGGGTGTGCCGCCCGACTATCTGGGATTCCGGCTTGTCCGGGGTGGTGCAAGCTGACGGTGGCCAGAAGAAAAGGGGCGGTCCCGTTGCCGGAGCCGCCCCTTTTCCCTTGGCATCAAATCCTGCCCCCGCAGGACAATCAGACTACTTCACGATCTGCGCCATAAGGGGTTCGAACCGTGTTTTCGCTTTGCCCTTCAGCACGACTGCGGCCACAGTCTCTTGATTGACAGGCGCACCGGCCTGAATCAGGGCCACCATGCCCATGGCATAATGCGGGGTGCATTTCACGCCATAAAGCCCCTCGGCGGCAACGGTCAGCACATAGCCTTCGCCCATCTTGCTTTTGAACTCTTCAACGCCCTCGGGCAGCATATCCTTGATGCCTTCAACATTGTGCCCCTTGTCTGTTGCAATGAAGGTGACTGTGTCACCGACGGCAGCCTTTACAAAGGCAGGTTCAAACACCATAGCGCCTTCGACCCCTTTGTTCAGCATTTTCACATCGAAGTTTTCGGCATTGGCAGACGGGGCCAGCAACAGGGCGGCAAGGCTGGCTGCGATCAGTTTCGGGAACATGGTGCGTCCTTTCAGAGAACGGATTCGAGACCGGGAGTCATTGGTCTTGCCCCGGTTCTAGGCTATGGTCGCGGTCGGCTCGTTGCGCTGTCACAACATTGGAGGCTTTGTTTGAAGAAACTTGACGAAAGCCTGCTGACCAACCTGCCGCCGTTTCGCAAGCTGACCCACCCCCAGATCCGCGAGATCCTCGATGCGGCGCAGGCGTTGCGTTTCGATCCGGCGGTTGCGGTGTTCAGTGAAGGGACGCCGGTAGAGCGGTTCTTTTTGCTGCTAGACGGGCATATCCGCGTTATTCGCACCACGCCGGGGGGCGATCAGATCATCGCGCTGCACATCGCGCCGGGGCAATTGTTCGGTATCGGTGCGGCCTTGGGGCGCACGACCTATCCGGCGACGGCGATGACAGCGGACGATTGCGTGGTGCTGTGCTGGCCCAACCGGATGTGGCCGCAGTTCATCGCCCGCTATGACGGCTTTGCCACTGAGACGTATAAGGTTGTGGGCGAACGGGTGGGCGAGATGAACAACCGCATCGTCGAGCTGGCCACCCAACAGGTGGAACAGCGCGTCGCCAGTGCCATCCTGCGCCTGATCAATCAGATGGGGCAAAAAGTGGCGGGCGGCATCGAGGTCGGATTTCCGATCACGCGGCAGAACATTTCAGACATGACCGGCACCACGTTGCACACCGTCAGCCGGTTGTTAAGCGCGTGGGAAAGGGATGGCATCGTGATGTCTGAACGGCGCAAGATCACCGTCACAGCACCCCACCGGCTTGTGATGCTTAGCGGGGCAGACGGCTAAGGTGTGGCGGCGTTCGCACCTCTGCGCGCCGCATTAGGCCGGGTCAGTATCGGCGCGAAATTCCACAGGAACACCGCAAAGCCAAGTGTCCACAGTGCCGCCGCGATCCCCAATCCGCTGCTGGACGGTGCCGCCGCCCGCACCAGTGCCGCCAAGATCACGCAGGCAAAGGCGGTGGCAAGCATCGGCCCCACCTCCAGCTTGCGTCCGGTATGCCCCAGCGAGGCGCGCATCATCACGGCCAGCGTCATTCCGCCAAATCCGCCGATGCCCAGCAAGTGCAGGCCCGTGGCGACCGGAAGGATGCCAAGGGCGGCCAGCCCCACGGCAACAAGCCCCAGCGGAACAAAGCCAAAGGCCAGATGCAGCATCAGCAGCAAGGGCGAGGTCACCACCCGCCAGCCCCGCCACCGCAAAAGCCGCACCAGTTGCGCGGCTCCGGCCAGCATCAGGCCGCTACCGGTCAGCGTGGACTCGGGCAGGGCGACCCACAAAAGCAAGACTGCCAGAGTGAAGCCAAGAAATGCCGCGTCCAGCCGTCCGAACGGCACCGGCAGCGGTCCCGGTTCCGGCCCACGCTTCATCAGCCAGTTACGGGTGAAACTGGGGATGATCCGCCCCCCGATCAGCAGGATCAACAGCGCAACCATCGCAAACCCCAGCCTGCGCCCAAAATCAGCACTGCCATAGGTCATCGCCTCAAGGTGGAAGGTGATGTTGGCCGCCAGATACAGCAGCACCGGCGCTACCACTTTCAGATTGCCCCAGTTCCGCCCTGCCACGATTTCGGCCACCACCATCGCCCCTATCGCGGCCATGAACGCGCAATCCAGCACCATCACCCGGATCGGATCAGCCCCGAATACGCCGGCAACGGCCAGCCTCCCGGCCAGCCAGACGGCGGCCAGTACCATCAGCGGCCAGCCCCGTGTCGGCATCCGCCCGGTCCAGTTCGGAATTGCCGTGAACAGGAACCCGGCGATCACCGCTGACGTATAACCGAAAAGCATCTCGTGGATGTGCCAGTCGATTGGCGAAAACGGGCCGTTCAGGGCGATATTGCCTGACCAGACCATCATCCAAAGCGGCACAATCAGCACCGCAAACAGACTGGCTGCCAGAAAGAACGGCCGGAACCCATAGCTGAACAGCACGGGTCCGGTGTAGGGCGGGCGGATTGGTCTGTGCATATCTTTGCCGATCTTCTTTGTCGGGCCTGCCGACATAGTGCTCGCCCGTCCCGCAGTGCAGCAAGGCCAGTGGGGCGAAATCAGCGGCCGATCTTGATCTGGATCATTTGTCTGGCCGGGATCATGCCGTATCACGAGGGACAGCGTCTTTGTGCTGGCGCAACCTCTGGACAGCCCGATGACCATGCCCGACGTCAGCCAACTGGCCGCAGTGCCGCCGTTTTGTCGGCTAAATTCGCGGCAATTGCGTGCCATTCTCGACCTTGCCCAAGTCAGACGCCTGATCGCCAGAGAACTGGTTTTTGAGGAAGGGCAACCTGCACGCCAGTTTCATCTGCTGCTGTCCGGCCACCTTCGCGTGGTGCGGATGACCGCCGAGGGCGATCAGATCATCATGCTGCATATCCCAGCAGGTCAGATGTTCGGCATCGGCGCGGCACTTGGGCAGGTCATCCACCAGACAACGGCGATTGCTGCGGATGACTGTGTGGTGCTGTCGTGGCCGAATGCGCTCTGGCCTGTCTTTACCGCCAGATATGACGGTTTTGCAGCCGAGACGCTGCGTGCGTTCGGCGCGCGGTCCAATGAAATGAGCAACCGGATTGTCGAGCTTTCGACCAAGCAGGTGGAACAACGGATTGCCTGCGCCTTGTTGCGGATGATCAGCCAGTCCGGACGCAAGGTTGCGCGTGGGATCAAGATCGACTTTCCGATCACCCGACAGAACATCGCCGACATGACCGGCACAACCCTGCACACTGTCAGCAGGTTGCTAAGTGCGTGGGAAAAGCAGGGGATGATTGAAAGCACGCGCTGTCATATCGTGGTGACTGACCCGCACCGGATGGTAATGATGAGTGAGTTTGCGGGGTGCATCGTCGTCGGAAAACCGGCACTTCCCGCCGTGTTGCAGCTTGCCTACTCCGGCGAAGCTGATACCGCCGCCCGCAGCTCGGCGCGAAAGGTGGCCACATCAAGCCGGTATTCAGCGCAGGCGTCGATAACGGTGTGAAACGGCGCTATCGGGCAGCCAAAGCAATACATCCGATGCGATAAGAACACTGCGGCTGCATCCGGCCACAGCTCAAACAGCAGGCGCAGCGCCACATCGGGATCGTCGATATTGGGGCTGCGCATGGGGCCTCCGGTCCGGCCGATGCGCCGGTTCGTTGATCCTGCGTACGGTGGTGTTGCACGTCGTTGCGCTACAACAACGTCGCAGCCGACGGCGCGCGCTACACCAGACCGATCCGCAACAATCGCCGGGACCTACCCAATGTCAGAGATCCTTACAAAATCGCGGGCCAGGAACATATTTTACGGTGGATCGCTGTTTTTCATCATCGTGTTCATTGCCATGACCATCCACTCCCACCGCTACGTGGTGAATGTCTCCACTGCAGGCATGCCGCTGTCTCCCGAGGTGATCCTCGGCAAGCATGTCTGGGAGCGTCACAGCTGCATCAACTGCCATACGCTGCACGGCGAAGGCGCCTATTTTGCACCTGAACTGGGCAATGTGATGACCCGGTGGGGGGTGCAAGACGATCCACAAGCCGCGTTTGAGACGCTGGACGCTTGGATGGCCGCACAGCCCAGCGGCATCGAAGGGCGTCGCCAGATGCCATTTTTCAAGATCACCCCCGAAGAAATGCGCGCTTTGACAGAGTTTCTGCGTTGGGCAGATCAAACAGACACCCAAGGCTGGCCGCCAACGGATGCGGGTTAGGAGAAAACCATGAAGTATCAATCACAAAGGGTCGCCCTTGCCTATTTTATCGTGG
>JANPNB010000226.1:0-1523 GCA_031427275.1 Alphaproteobacteria bacterium
CTACACGACGCGTGTGATGCTGCCGCGCATGGACTCGACGCAGGCCGAATGGATGCGGCCGCTATTGTCTGATACGCCGGAAGGGTGACAGCGAAGGACGCCACTCATGAGCATTCCGCGCACAGTGATCGTCGCCTACCGGCCCAAGCCCGGCAAGGAAGAGGTCCTGCTGTCGGAAGTGCGCGACCACGTGCCCTTTCTGCGCTCCGAAGGGCTGGCGACAGATCGGCATCCGATTGTCATGCGCGCGAAGGACGGGACTATCATTGAAGCATTCGAGTGGGCGTCGGCAGCCGCCATTCAGGAAGCGCACGGCAATCCGCGCGTCCATGCGATGTGGGGACGGTTTGCGGCGTGCTGTGATTATGCGCCGCTGAATTCGCTGGCCGAGGCGGGCGACATGTTTGCAGAATTCGAGTCGGTGCATATCCAGCTTGCGCCGATCGTGCAGCCGGACGTGGCCGGCCGCGCGGAGTAGTCTACCGCTCCTTCAGGCCGCGTTGCTTCATCCGCCAGATGAGATGATCAATGCGGTCCTGGCCGAAGAAGGGCTCGCCTTCGAACACGAACAGCGGAACGCCCCAGTGGCCCGCGGCGGTCTCGGCATTCTCGTTGGCTTCGATGACAGCGTCGAGGCGGGCGGATTCTGTGATCGCGTCGCGTTCGAGGGCTGCGCCATCGAGGCCGGCGGCGTCGGCGCAAGCTGCGAGCTTGTCGCCTTCGTGCCAGCCGTCGGTTTCGCCTGACCAGATCAGGTGACTGGCGGTGCGGATGAACTCAAAGCCCTTGACACGCTCGGTCGCGAGGGCGCCGAGGCGGCTGATCCGCATGATGTAGGGCTGGTCCTTCGCGACGTCGCGGGTCTCACGATCCTGCACGATGGGGTCGGGGCGGGGCCAGCGGTAGGGAATCCCGTTGATCTCGGCGATCCGCCATGTGTCGCGCATAAGGTAGGGTGGCCAGAGGGGATTCACCTTCTGGAAAAAGCCAGGAATGCGCACCGCTATCGGGCGGACAATGCGCATGGTGGCGGTTGCGTCGTACTGTGCCTGCAGCTGCTCGATCATCGGCATGGCGAGGTACGAGTAAGGGCTGCGGAACGAGAAGTAGAAATCGAAGGTCAGGGTCATGGAACACGGGTAATCCAGTGCTTAGGCTGTGGCGAGCCCCGTCCCGCAAGCGGTGGCGGCAAGCCCATGCCAAAACCCTTGCCATCCGGTCCGTTCCGCTGCACTCACGCACCGGTTTCTGCACGTGCGAAGAAGGCCCATGCCCCAGCTTCTGCTTGAGATCCTGTCCGAGGAAATTCCGGCCCGCATGCAGGCGAAGGCCGAGGCGGATCTCGTCAAGGCGTTGATGGACGGGTTGACGGCGGCTGGCCTCATTCCCGAAGGAATCAAGGGATTTTCGGGTCCGCGCCGCCTCGTGGCGGTGGTCGAGGGCTTGCCGGTGAAGTCGGCCGATGTGGTCGAGGACGTCATCGGCCCGAAAGAGGGCGCGCCGCAGCCCGCCATCGACGGCTT
>JANPNB010000227.1:0-2906 GCA_031427275.1 Alphaproteobacteria bacterium
TGCCGTTCCACACGGCGGGCGGCCAGGGCCAGTGGGCGCGGCACGTGGTGGAGGGCTGCTTCCGCATGTGGGACCTGGCCAAGCCGATCATCGCCCAGGTGCACGGCTGGTGCTTAGCGGGCGGGTCAGAGCTCGCCGTCGCCTGCGACCTGGTCTATGTCGCCCACGACGCCCAACTCGGCTATCCGGCGGTGCGCACCATGAGCCCGCCCGACAACCAGTACCACGCCTGGATCGTCGGCATGCGCGCAGCCATGGAGCTGATGCTGACCGGCGACGCCTTCGACGGCGACGAGGCCGTCCGCCTAGGCTTCGCCAACCGTGCCTTCGCCGCCGACGACCTGGAGGCCCAGGTGCTGGCCATGGCCAACCGCATCGCCAAGATCGACCCAGAGTTGGCCCAGCTGAACAAGCGCCTGGTCCACCGCCAGATGGAGGCCATGGGCATGCGCGCGGGACTGCGGGCCGGCACCGACCTCCACGCCCTAGGCTGGCACACCCCGGCCAGCCGGGAATATATGGGAGAGCTCAGAAAGGGCGTGACCCAAGCGCTGAGCAGCCGCGACGGGGCGTTTGGGGATTACCGGACGGGGGAGAAGGGCGAGGGGTAACAATGTCGAGCTGGTGGGGGTGTTTTCCGGAAAACTTGCGTTTCCCGGATACGTAATGCACTATGCGCTATGCACAAAAGAATGACGATCACGCTGGATGAGGCGGTCTATGACGGCCTCTACCGCACGGTGGGCAAGCGCCGGATGAGCCAGTTCATCGAAGACTTGGTGCGCCCCCACGTCTCCGGCGCGGCGCTGGACGCTGGCTATGCGGCCATGGCCGCCGACGGGGTGCGCGAAGCCGACGCCGCCGAGTGGATCAGCGGCTTGATCAGCGACGGCGCTGATGAAACGCGGTGAGGTCTGGTGGGTTGAGTTTGACCCCTCGGTCGGCAGCGAAATCCGCAAGACCCGCCCCGCCGTGATCGTCAGCAACGACGCCGCCAACCGCAATCTGGCCCGCGTGGTGGTGGTGCCGCTGTCGTCCAATGTGACCAGGTTCTATCCGGGTGAAGCCCCAATCACCCTGCAAGGCCGCCCCGGCAAAGCCATGGCCGACCAGATCATGGCCGCCGACAAACAGCGCCTGAAAGGCCCGTTGGGCACGGTGTCGCGCACCGAGATGGCCGGACTGGAAGAGGCGATCCAGGTGCATCTGGGATTGCCGAGATAGGGGGCAAACTTGACATCGACTAGGTTGACAAAATCTCTGCCTGCACCACAGGCAAGGGTCGTGAGGGCACGTCATGTTAGTCGGTGAAATTCGAAATCAGATCGACAGCATCTGGGACGACTTTTGGTCGGGCGGGGTTTCCAATCCGCTGAGCGTGATGGAGCAGATTACATATCTGTTGTTCATCCGGCGACTGGACGATCTGCAGACGGTGGAGGAACTGAAGTCTCAGGCCACCGGTCGCCCGCCCGACCGTCGCATTTTCCCGCAAGGGGCCAACCCGCGCGGCACCCCCTATGACGACCTGCGCTGGAAGAATTTCAAAGCACTCGAACCCCGCGAGATGTTTCGCATCGTCGATGAGCACGTCTTTCCGTTCATCCGCGATGTGGTCGCCGCCGACGGTGCCATGGCTGGGCACATGAAGGAGGCCCGGCTGGGCATACCGACCCCGGCCCTGCTGGCCAAGGTGGTCGATAAACTGGACCGCGTGGCGATGGCCGACCGCGACACCAAGGGCGACGTCTATGAATACATGCTGGGTAAGATCGCCAGCGCTGGACAGAATGGCCAGTTCCGCACCCCGCGCCACATCATCCAGTTGATGGTGGCCCTCATGGCCCCGACGCCTAAGGACGTGATCTGCGATCCGGCGGCTGGCACCTGCGGTTTTCTGGTGGCCGCGGGGGAATATCTGCGCGAGCACAACCCCGAAATCTTCCGCGACGCGGCGCTGCGCCAGCATTTCCACGACACCGCCTTCCACGGCTTTGACTTCGACCCGACCATGCTGCGCATCGGTTCGATGAACATGATCCTGCACGGTATCGAGAACCCGGTGATCGTGGCCCGCGACAGTCTGTCGGAGGACATTGCCGGGGAGAAGGACAAGTACAGCCTGATCCTGGCCAACCCACCGTTCGCCGGGTCGCTGGATTACGAACAGACGGCGCGCGACCTGCAACAGGTGGTCAAGACCCGCAAGACCGAGCTGTTGTTCCTGGCCCTGTTCCTGCGCCTGTTGCGCACCGGCGGGCGGGCTGCGGTGATCGTGCCCGACGGAGTACTGTTCGGCTCATCCAAGGCGCATAAGGAACTGCGTCGCATGTTGGTTGAGGATCACAAACTTGATGCGGTGATCTCTCTGCCGTCGGGCGTATTTCGCCCCTATGCCGGGGTCTCCACCGCCATCCTGATCTTCACCAAGACGGGGGTCGGCGGCACCGATAAGGTCTGGTTCTATGATCTAAAGGCCGACGGTATGTCGCTGGACGACAAGCGGTCAAACCTACTCCCGACCGACAAGCAGGGTGTCACCGCCGCGTTGTCGCCAGCTGAGCATGACAAGAACAATCTACCCGACGTGCTGGCGCGCTGGGCGCACCGCGAGGGAACAGAGGGCCAACGGGCCCGGACCGAACAGAGCTTCTGCGTGCCCAAGGCCGACATCGCCGCCGACGGCGCTTATGACCTATCGATCAGCCGCTACAAACAGACCGTCCACGCCGAGGTGATCCACGAAGCCCCGACAGCGATCATCGCCCAACTCAAGCGCCTGGAGGCCGAGATCGCCGAGGGGTTGGTGAAACTTGAGGAGATGGTGGCTTGTCCAGATGGCCGTACAGCAGCACGCAGTCGTCATCGCTGCCACCGTTGGCGGCGGGGATCTCGATGAAGATCAG
>JANPNB010000228.1:0-1545 GCA_031427275.1 Alphaproteobacteria bacterium
GAGCGCGGCATTGCGGCCGATGTCACCCGCCTGCAGCCCTATCGCCCCGGTCACACCCCAGATGACGTCGTCGACGTCGGCGGTGTTGAGATTGTTGCGCTCGGCCAGTGCTGCCAGAACGGTCCGCCCCAGGTGTTGAGGGTGCAAGTCGGCGAGCGCACCCTTGCCGACCTTGCCGATGCCACGTGGGGTACGGGTGGCGTCGATGATGAGAGCTTCTGGCATCGGGACTTCCTTGTTCAGAGCGTGGTGGCGCGACCATTGGCGCGTGAATTGATCCAACTTGTTGCGCCAGACGGGGCTCGGATTCAACCATTCAGTCATCCAACGCGTGACTCTCATAGCCTATAATTTGCCGGACCTAGGGTCATGGTGGGATAGCGAAAGGGTTCTGGGCCGTGGTGAGGATGGATTCCATGAGTGACAGTCTTTTCGATCTGATCGGTAAGGTCGTGTTGGTCACCGGCGGTAGCCGGGGGTTGGGGCTGGAGATGGTCCGTGCCTTCGCCAAGGCCGGGGCTGACTTGATTATCTCTAGCCGCAAACTTGATGCTTGCGAGGCGGTGGCAGACGAGGTGCGCAAACTGGGTCGTCGCGCGCTGCCGTTCGCAGCCCATGCCGCCAAGTGGGCAGAGATAGACCTGCTGATTGAGGCGGCCTATGCCGAGTTTGGGCGGATCGATATCCTGGTGAACAATGCAGGCATGTCACCGGCGGTGCCAAGCCATGAGGTCACTGAGCAACTGTTTGACAGCGTCGTGGGTCTGAATTTCAAGGGACCGTTCCGTCTAGCGTCGCAGGTGGCTCACCGCATGAACCAAGCCGACGGCGGGGTGATTATCAATATCTCCTCATCAGGGGCGCTGATGCCCTTGCCTGCCGTGGTGCCCTATTCAGGAGCCAAGGCGGCGCTGAACGCCATGACGGTCTCGATGGCCCGGGAATATGGGCCCAAAGTCCGGGTCAACACCATTTCGGCGGGACCATTTCTTACCGACATCTCCAAGGCCTGGACCGCGGAGGCGCGGCAGCATTCCAACAATGCCCTGGGCCGTCCCGGCCGCCCGGAGGAAATCGTGACCGCTGCGCTCTATTTGGCGAGCCCGATGTCGTCGTTCACCACCGGATCGATCGTGCGGGTGGACGGCGGTCAGTAGGGCTCGACTAAGCTCGCTGGTTGAGCGTGATTGAGGTCGCGGCGTTGGGCGCCTGGGTCCGGGCGGTGGGGCCGTAGCCTGACGCTGATGTGCGCTGGTTGGCGACTTCGTCGGCGATGGCGCGGACCAAACCTTCGGTGACGGTCTTGGTGGCCTCGAGAGCCCGGCCCGCCGCGCTAGTACCGAGTCGAAGGCCTCGGTGGCACGGATCAAGCGGGTGCGCAGGGCTAGCGGTGCCTCAGCCACCAGTCCGGGGTTGGCGCGAACGCGTGAGGACTCGTGACGATAGACATTGGCCAACTGCGAAGTTTCAGCAAGTTGCTCAATGGCGTCCTGCGGGCGATGCTGTTCAAAAGCCTGGGCCTCAAAGGCGATCAGTTCGGTGAGC
>JANPNB010000229.1:0-6860 GCA_031427275.1 Alphaproteobacteria bacterium
CCGCACCGGGCGCCTTTCTTTATTTCCACAGTCAAGTTTAACGTCTCTGCAATCGCTGGTGTGCAGACTGGTCATCCAGTGGTTGGGCCCAGTCGTCTTATGTCTCACTCAGAGTTCTTCTTCGAGCGCGTTACCAGCGAAGTACACCTCCAAATGGAAGGTATGCTCGCATTGGTGGAAAGACTGTCGCGTCAACCGCTCAATGCAGAAGCCCAAACCTGCGTTGCCGGCCTGACTGAAGCCGCGGCGAGCGTAAGACAAATTGTCACCACCACCATAGATCTCCGCGCTGCGAGCTCAGAAGAGGGATTGTCGTTCAACCCCGCACCCGTCGCGCTCCAGTCCCTGATCGATGATCTGGAACTTCGCTGGCACGACCGCGCCGCAGCCGCTGGTGTCACCCTGTTGGTGGCCTATGACGGCGACCCACAGGCATCTGCTCTGATCGATGCGGGACGCACCCTACAAGCCTTTGACGGCTTTATCGCCCAGGCCATGGCGGGTGTCCGCAGGGGTGCTGTTGAGGCGACGCTGAAGGCCAGAGTCGAGGGCACAAAGGTTTATTTGGAAGGTCGAGTTCGCGGGGGCGGGGAGCGCGACCTGGGCGACAAGGCCTTGGATATTCGCGAGATCGAAGCTCTGTTCGGCTTAGAAACAGCCCTCGGCATTGCCCTGGGCAGCCAGCTCTTGGTGACGATGGGCGGCGAGGTCCGCACCGAGATCAACCGAGGTGGTGGCGAGACGCTGGTATTCTCCTTCACGGCCCCCAGCGTTGTCGAACAGTTCGCCGAACCCGAGACTTCAGGCCAAGCGGCGCACATTCTGGTCGTTGACGACAATGCCACCAACCGCATGGTCGCAGAAACCCTCTGCGAGATGTTTGATTGCACGACTGAGTCGGTGTGCGATGGACGCGAAGCGGTCGAGGCCGCGCGCAGCGGCCGGTTTGATCTGATCCTGATGGACATCAAGATGCCGCAGATGGACGGCGTTACGGCGACCCGAGAAATTCGTCAGCTCGGCGGCAAGGTCGGCAGGGTTCCGATCATCGCGCTGACCGCCAACGCCGACCCAGAAGATGCGGCCAGTTACATTGCGGCAGGCATGAACGGTGTAGTCGAAAAGCCCATGAAGCCCGAAAACCTGTTGCGGGCTCTACAAGAAAATCTCGGCAACGAAGATACTGCCCAGGCAGCCTAGGCGACAGCGTCGTCTTGGGCGATGGTGGACCCCGTGTTTGGGGAGCCGTCATGGTCAATCTCTACGACCGCTATGTTCTGCCGCGTTTTCTCGCCTGCGCGTGCTCGTCCCCGCCCATCACGCGGCAACGGGCCAAGATCGTGCCTAAGGCTACGGGTCGCGTCCTGGAACTCGGCATCGGCATGGGCCTCAATCTCAGCTTCTATGATCCACATCTGGTCAGCGAAGTGATCGGTGTCGATCCGGCCGCAGAACTCCGCACCCTGGCCATGGCGGCTCCTCACCCCGAAGGGCTTAAGGTTCGGGTAGATGAGGGTACGGCGGAGGCGCTGCCTTTCGATGCCTCAAGTTTCGACACTGTGGTCTGCACCTTCACACTGTGCTCGGTTCACAGTCCGATGACCGCCTTGGCTCAGGCGCGGCGGGTGCTCAAGCCTGGGGGTCGGCTGTTATTCTGCGAACATGGCGGGGCACCTGATGCCGATGTCGCCAAGTGGCAGCGTCGGATCGAACCAGTTTGGAAGCGGCTTGCCGGTGGTTGCCACCTGACCCGCCCGGTGTCTGCGGCGATCACGCAGGCCGGTTTTAAGCTGGACTGGCTGGAAACCATGTATCTCCCTAAGACACCCCGCTTCGCGGGATGGAATGAATGGGGCGCGGCTCAGGTCGCTTAGATGAACCAACCGACATTGAACCGTCATGGAAGACACGGCGAACCCGCCTAATACATGGATCGCCGAATCAACGAGGCTTGAAAATGCTGAGGATCGGACTTCTGGGTGCCTCGAAAATCGCGCCCACGGCAGTGATCATACCGGCGCTCCAGCGCGACGATGTGCAGATCGTGGCCGTCGCTGCGCGAGACCCGCACCGCGCGGCTGAGTTTGCCCAGACCCACAACATTCGCCACGTGGCTGCCGACTACGGCGATCTGGTCGTCCGAGACGATGTGGACCTTGTCTATAATGGCCTGCCGCCCTCTGGCCACCTGGAATGGACCTTGGCGGCTCTGGCGGCGGGCAAGGCCGTGCTCTGCGAAAAGCCATTTGCCATGGACACAGGCGAAGCCACCACCATGGTGGAGGCAGCCCGAGCGGCCAAACTCCCGCTGATCGAAGCCTTCCACTACCGGTTTCACAATGTGATGGACCGCGCCGTGGCGCTGATCGCCTCTGGGGCGCTCGGCGACATCCACCGCGCTCATGCCATGTTCGAAGTGCCGATCGCCAGAACGCCGGGTGAGCTTCGGTGGCACGCAGAGTTGGGTGGCGGGGGTTTGATGGATCTTGGCTGCTATCCGATCCACGCTCTGCGCAGCCTGATCGGCGAAGAGCCGCAGGTCCGCGAGGCGCGCTGCCTGTTCGAAGGTCGGGTGGATGTGACCATGAATGCCTCACTGGCCTTCCCAGGTGGAGCACGCGCCGAAATCGCCTGCTCGATGAGCCCTGAGGCACCCGGTGCCCGCCTGACCATAGGCGGCTCCAAGGGTCGTCTGGAGATCGTGAATTTCTTGGCGCCGCAAGCAGGGTGTCGCTTCACTACGGTGATCGACGGCCAAACGACCCAACATCCGACCGACGGCCCAACCACCTATGAGGCCCAGCTTGACCACGTCGTGGCCGTGGTACGAGACGGCGTTGTTCCAAGGACCGGCGGTGCAGACGCCATTGCCAATATGAAAGTGATAGACGCCATCTATAAGGCTGCGGGTCGTCCAACCGCCGGTTAATTCCGCGCCATTAGCAATTTCTTGGTCTCAAGTCCCTAGGCTCTCGGAATTGGAGTGGCCGAGGTTTTGATGTCCAATTCAGCTGCGGTGCCGTCAGCAAATGCGCCGCTAGGATTCTCGGCTGGAAGCCCGGCGCAGCCTGCGCTGGCGCGCAATGCCGCCATTGTGGTGTGTCCGCGTCCAGATGGCACGGCAGCCCTGGCTAGGCTGATCCAGAACGCCCTGCCTTCCGACAACATCGTTTCCTGCCGATCGGCGCTGGAAGCTATCGAACAAGCAGAGCTGGTCCGCAATCTCGGGGACCTCGTCGCCATGTTTGCCCTGGACTTCCGCGGTAAGCCGCCCGGCGACCTGGCCGACGCAATTCGACGCATTCAACATTCTCACCCAGACGCCGAATTCGTCATCTTCGCCGAAGGCCCGACCAGCCCTTCGTTTGGGACGTGCTTTGCCGTCAGCACCAATCCCGCGAAGCTCACCTTCCTGATGGCTCCGGTCCGCACCCAGGAGGCCACTCAAACCCTCCAGGATGTATCCAAGCGACACGAGGCCTTCAATAATCCGATCCGCGCATTGGCTCTGAGTACTTCGGCCATAGGCAGACTGGAGCTGCGCATTCAGGAACTTCAGGCGCGCCTGGACATCGCCGTTCACGCTGGGTGTCATGATGCCCTGACGGGAATTCTGAATCGCGGCGGTTTTGTCGAAGAATTGGGTGGTCGTCTTGCACGCAGCCGTCAGCTGCAGACCGTTTTGCTCATCGATCTAGACCGCTTCAAACTGGTCAACGACACCCTGGGCCACGACGCGGGGGATGATTTAGTCCGCAAGATCAGCGCAGCCATGCACGCAGTCATTCCGGCCCGGGGGGTTGTGGCGCGTCTAGGCGGCGATGAGTTCGGAATTCTGTTGGAGGGTCTTTCGGAGTTCGGGGTCACTGAGTTTGCCGATGTCATTCTGCGGGTTTGCGCCCAGAACCGCCGCATCTCGGGACACGAGGTCCAGGTTAGCGCCTCCATCGGTATTGCGCAGCAGGGTGCGAGGGCCACCCACGGTTCACTGATGCGGCAAGCCGATCTTGCCCTCTACGCGGCAAAGCGCGAGGGCCGCAACCGTTTCCGCATCTTCGACAACGCCATCGAGAAGGCCGCCAAACACCGACTATCCATCGAGAACGGCCTTGAGAGAGCGCTGCGATCCAATGAATTCAGCATGGTCTATCAACCCATCGTTGATGCGGATGGCCTGACTCACGGGTTCGAGGCTTTGATCCGTTGGGATAGCCCCGAGCACGGGTCCATTGCTCCAAGCGACTTCATTCCGGTCGCCGAGGAGACTGGACTTATCCTCGATATCGGCGACTGGATCATGCGTCAGGCCCTGAAGGACTGCCGAAAATGGGGTGGACCCTATGTGTCGGTAAACCTCTCCGCGCGGCAGTTTCTGCGGCACAATGTCGGTGAACGCATCCTGCAATTCGCCAAGGACGCCGACATTTCGCCCCGGCTGATCCAGGTCGAACTGACAGAGACCGCGATCATCGACGATGTAGAGCGCGCCGACAACAATCTGAAGATCCTGCGCGAGGCCGGGGTTCGCGTCGCCCTGGATGACTTCGGCACGGGCTATTCCAGCCTTGTCTATCTCAACCAATTCGCCATCGACTGCATCAAGATCGACAAGTCATTCGTCGATAATATCAGCACCGACCGTCAGTCGTCGATCATCGTCAGTTCCGTGTCGCGTTTAGCCGCCTCATTGGGGATGAGCGTCGTGGCCGAGGGCGTTGAGAACGAAGATCAGCGGCGGGTGTTGGTCGCCGCTGGCTGCGGCTTCCTTCAGGGTTATCACTTTGCGCGACCCATGCGAGCTCAGGAGGTTCCGGCTTTTCTGGCCCTAAGGGCCAAGGCTCTACCTCAGGAACCGCAGGAGTCCTGACGGACTCTGACCCGACTGGTAGCTGGAGGCGGGATCGAACCGCCGACCTGTGGGTTATGAATCCACCGCTCTAACCATCTGAGCTACCCAGCCGCCGGGCCTATCGGCGAGGGGCGGGTTATAGGGTCTGCCTTTCATCGCTTCAAGCGGCTTGGGTGCAGACAATTCACAAGCTAGGTTAATGCCCGACATGAGCATGCTGCATCTTCTCGGAACGGCGGGCGAAGGGGGCGCGGAAACCTACTTCCTCGACCTTGCGCGCGCACTCGCGTCGGACGGCGTTTCACAGGCCGTGGCCCTGCGGGTGAATGCTAACCGCCAGGCAGCCTTGGATGCGTCGAACATCCCCTTTCGGGTCTTCGGGTTTGGCGGACCCTTAGACCTACTGACCAAACCTCGCGTCGCGACATACGCCAACAAGCACCGAGTGAAACTGGCCCTGGCCTGGATGAATCGCGCAGCGCGCCACACACCCAAGGGCCCGTGGGCGCGGATCGGCAGGTTGGGCGGCTACTATAATCTCAAATATTATCGCGGGTTCGACGAGCTTGTCGCCAATACCGAGGACATCGCCGACTGGATTGTGCGCCAGGGTTGGCCGGCGGGTAAGGTGCGCTATATTCCAAACTTTGCCGCAGCACCGGAAGATGTGAAGCCGATTGATCGCGCCAGCCTCACGACCCCCCACGAGGCACCGCTGTTGCTGTCTATGGGTCGCCTGCACGAAGCCAAGGCGCACGATGTCAGCCTTGAGGCCCTGACGACCCTGCCAACGGCCTATCTCTGGATCGCCGGGGTCGGGCCGATGGAGAGTAAGCTTAAGGCCATGGCCCAAGGTCTGGGCGTGGAGAATCGAGTTCGCTTCTTGGGCTGGCGGACCGACCCATCGGCGCTCTATCGCACCGCCGATCTATGTGTTTTCCCCTCCCGGTTTGAGCCGCTGGGGAATGTGGTTATTCAAGCTTGGGCGCATGGCCTACCGATCGTTGCCGCCGCGAGTCAGGGACCGGCGGCCCTGATCCGGGATGGGCAGGATGGCTTGCTTGTGCCAGTGGACGATCCGACGGCGCTCGCCGCAGGCATTCGGCGCCTGATGGATGAACCCACCTTGAGAACTTCGCTGGCGGATGCGGGACGGCGGCGAGTGGCGACTGAGTTCTCGAAGGCCGCCGTGGTGGCGCAGTGGCGGCGACTCTTTGCCGACTATGGCGCGATCTGATGTGCGGGATAGCCGGAATATTGCACGGGCCAGGATCGGCCAAGGCGCTGATCGACAGCCTAGCCCATCGCGGGCCGGATGGTATCCGGGTCGAGGCGATCCCCGGCGGGTCGCTGGCCCATGCGCGCCTGTCGATCATCGACCTGGAGGGCGGCTGGCAGCCGCTGCAAGCTGCCGGCAGCACGATCATCGGAAATGGCGAAATCTACAATTATCTCGAATTGACCGACGAGTTCGATCTCAAGGACAAGCTCTCGACCGGTTCGGATTTTGAGCCCCTGTTGCATCTCTATGCTCTGGAGGGACCCGCAGCTTTTCGCCGCCTGCGCGGCATGTATGCCTTCTGCCTAGTTGGCGGTGATGGCCGAACCTGGCTGGTGCGCGACCCGTTTGGGATCAAGCCGCTCTATGTGTTGGAACGTGAGGGCGCGGTGTTGTTTGCCTCCGAGCCGAGGGCTTTTCTTGAGGCAGGCCTCGTGGGCCGTGAGGCGCGAGGCGAGGCCGTCCAGGAGTTGTTGAACCTCAACTATACCTTGGGCACCCAAATGATCTTCCCGGGGGTGAGCCGACTTCGGCCAGGTCAAATCTGCGAGGTCGTGAATGGAGAGCTACGAAGCTACGACACTAAGTACGCACTGGCCCTTAAGCCACCGCGACCGGTTCCAGATGAGGCCAAGCTTATTGAGCAGTTGGATGCTGTCTTAGAGGATAGTGACAGAGTGCACCAACGCTCCGACGTCCCCTACGGCCTGTTCCTCTCTGGCGGTATCGACT
>JANPNB010000230.1:0-4252 GCA_031427275.1 Alphaproteobacteria bacterium
GCCTGCGGCGGGAGCGGCGCGGGACGGGGCAATGGCCAGGATGGCCTCAGCCCGCATGGTCGATAATGCCAAGGAACTGGCCGCCCGGCTCAAGGCCCTCAAGGGCGGGCCAGGTTACGAGGTGGTGTACACCCTGTTCCCCGAGGAAACCCATAACTCCGGGATTCCGGCCTCGACCAGCCGGGGCGTGGCGTTTGTACAGAAGCGGTAGCGGGTTGGGGACGAAGAACGGGCAAACGATCTGTACATCGGCCCCCAAAAATTGTGCCCGCCTATACTTTCTTAGGCTAATAGCGGGAGATGATGAGTGACGCCGCAAAACCGCACTCCTACGAGCAAAGTGGACGCTGCATTTATTGCGGTACCCCCAGTTATTCGGAAAGCCGGTCGCGGCTTGGGGACGAGCACGTCGTCCCTCAAGGTTTGGGTGGTCAATTAATATTGCCGCGCGCAAGCTGCCGCGCGTGTGAAGTTCATATCAACGGCTTCGAACAATTCTGTCAAAAAGACATGCTCGCTGCATTTCGGTACCATCATGGGTTGCCGACAAAACGTCCAAAGGAACGACCAAAGACCCTCCCTGCGGAGATTGAGAACAATGGCGAGTATGAGCCATGCAATTTGCCCATTGCTGAGTATCCTCTTCGGATAGCAATTCCAATTCTTCCGACGCCTGAAATTCTGCGACCAGTGGCCCGTCGAAAAAGTCCGATTGTGGCTATGCATATGTTCCCGGGTCCCGCTGATTTCAGCGATGAGTTTTACTACAAAGGGAATATGCAATTTATGCGCATAAAGCGGGGCAAATTTCGGGTAGTAAGCGGTCGAACTGATTTCTCAAAGTTCGCGGGAATGCTCGCGAAGATCGGTCATTCATTCGCCGTCGGGGAGCTCGGGGCCAGTGGGTTCGAGCCGATGATTTATGACGGAATGCAAGGTCGAACTCCATTCGATTTGCATCATCTTGTCGGCGGAGAAACTGTAGTACCCGCGCCGACGATGGAGCGTCACACACTCAGCCTAAACTTGGAGAGCCACAATGGTCAGAACCTTTGGGTAGCTAAAATCCGGCTATTTGGGGACCTTGGATGGCCCCAGTACACAGTTGTAGTTGGCGCTGAGAAGGGCAGAGGTAAACGCCTCACTCGTCACATGGTGAGTCCGACAGCACTGGCATTGAAACGCTCATGGGGAATGGGTCGACCCGACAACCCTTTTAAGATGGGATCGGGTACAACCGATTGGATTTGCTCCGGCTGCGATGAGGTTTTGATTTCTGGATCAGAGGTTCCAGGAAATTGGGCGATCAAGTGTGCTCGATGTGGAGCGAAGAGCAGGATTTTCATTGATGATAACCAATGGGTTCTGCCCTACGTGGAAACGAGTATGGCACTATTCAAACCGGAGGACTTGGAAAATGATTGGCCGGAGTAGCGCCCAAAAACTTCCCCTCCAAACTGCACAGCGTTGCCTATAGCTCCCCGGGAAATTAACCTATAGGCGCTCCGGGCGGAGCTCTAGGTCTGGGAGGACACTTAAATGTTGCAAGGCAGGATGCAGGACTGGCCGATGACGGTCGATAAAATCCTGGACCACGCCAAGGCTTGGCACGAGGACCGTGAGGTCGTGTCACGCTCGGTGGAAGGCGCGATTGTCCGCACCACCTATGGGCAGATCCATGGCCGCGCCAAGCGGGTTTCCAATCTGCTGCAGGGTCTGGGGATTGTCGCCGGGGACCGGGTCGGCACTCTGGCCTGGAATACCGCCCGGCACATGGAGGCCTGGTACGGGATTATGGGGATGGGGGCGGTTTGCCACACGCTCAATCCGCGCCTCTTCGCTGAACAGTTGGTCTATATCATCAACCATGCCGAAGACCGGTTGATCTTTACCGACCTGACCTTCCTGCCAATCCTAGCCGGGATCCGCGATCAGATCCCCACCGTGAAGCACATCGTGGTGCTGACCGATGCCGATCACATGACCGCTGAGCTGCCCGGTGCGCTCTGCTATGAGACGCTGCTGGAACAGGCGTCGGATGGGTTTGCCTGGGGCGGGTTTGATGAGAATTCGCCGTCTGGGCTTTGCTATACCTCGGGCACCACGGGTAATCCCAAGGGGGTGCTCTATTCGCACCGCTCGAACTTCCTGCACACCCTGGTGACCATGGGGGCCGATGTAATGGGGATCGGGGCGCGCGACACCATCTTGCCGGTGGTGCCGATGTTCCATGCCAATGCCTGGGGGATTGCGTTCTCCGCCCCCGGCTGTGGGGCCAAACTGGTGATGCCGGGGATGAAGCTGGACGGGGCCTCGATCCATGAGCTGTTGGAAAGCGAGCAGGTAACGTTCTCAGCGGCTGTGCCGACCGTATGGCAGATGCTGCTCAATCACCTGCGCCAGACCAACGGTAAGCTGACCAGCCTAAAGCGCGTGGTGATCGGTGGGTCGGCGGTGCCGGAGGCGATTGTGCGCGGGTTCCGCGATGAGTTTGGGGTGGATGTCACCCATGCCTGGGGCATGACCGAGACCTCGCCACTAGGCACCCAGGCGACGCCCAATGCCGAGATCGCGGCCATGAGCCAGGACGATCAGCTGCGCTACAAATTGAAGCAGGGTCGCGCGCCGCTGATGATCGATCTGAAACTGACGGACGACGACGGCAAGCGCCTGCCGCATGACGGCGCAACCTTCGGCAAACTGTCGGTCAAGGGACCCTTCGTCGTCGCTGAGTATTTCCGGGGCGACGGCGGCGAAATCCTCGACAGCGAAGGCTTCTTTGATACCGGTGACGTGGCGACGCTGGATGAGCACGGCTTCATGCAAATCACCGACCGCTCCAAGGACGTGATCAAGTCGGGCGGCGAGTGGATCTCCTCTATCGAGATCGAGAACATTGCGGCTGGCCACCCCAAGGCGGAGCTGGCCGCGGTGATCGGCGTTTTCCACCCCAAATGGGACGAACGCCCTCTGCTGTTGGTCAAGCTGAAGCCTGGCGAGACGGCGACCAAGACTGATTTCCTGTCGTTCCTGGAGGGCAAGATCGCCAAGTGGTGGACGCCCGATGACGTGGTGTTTGTTGACGACATTCCGCTGGGGGCCACGGGCAAGATCGACAAGAAGCTGATCCGGTTGAGGATGGCCGACTATGTTTTGCCGACAGCGGCGACGGTGGCTCTGGCGAGCCCGCCCGATCCCAAGATCTACGCACCGGAACCGAGCCGTCAAGGGGAGGTCGAAGCCGAAAGCCCCCGCCCTTTTCCGTTTGAGCCGAGCGCTATCGCGCCGGCTCAAAGCCTGGATGCTCTACTGGCAGCCTTGCCCTATCCAGAGGGAATTGATCCTTTGGCACCGCCCAGGCCACCGATAGGTCCGAGCCTGGCCGTGATTGCCAGGACCTCAGCTTACCTGACCTTTGCCGGTCTGGTGGCCTTGGTCCCGTTGGTGCTGATCGCGGTGGGGCTGATCGGCCCACGATTTGGCGGGCTGGACCCCGCGATGGGGCTAAGGCTGGTCGCCGACTTTGCGCCCAAATTGGCCATGGCCGGATTGGCGACGGGCGTTCTGGCCGTCGTCCTTTCGGTCGTCGCAGGATTTCGGCACT
Source organism: Alphaproteobacteria bacterium (assembly GCA_031427275.1). Lineage (GTDB taxonomy): Bacteria > Pseudomonadota > Alphaproteobacteria > Caulobacterales > Caulobacteraceae > Phenylobacterium. The sequence goes on from JANPNB010000230.1 coordinate 3,605, forward strand.
TTGGGCTGAGGGCCGTAGTGATCCTGGCCATCAGCCTGGCAACTCTGGCCCTCTATGCGACCAGCTATCTGGCGAACTCTGCCCTAGGCTAAACGGTAGTCGGAATCCAGGCCAGGTTCGCCATCAGTGGTGACGATGCCGCGGTGGACCATGTCGATCATGTGGCCCAGGACCGAGCGTGCGGCGGCGGGATGCAGGCGGCTGTCGACCGCCGCATAGAGCACCGGCACCATATCCTTGATGCGACCTTGGCCACCCCTGACAGCGGCCAGCACCTGCGCTTCACGAGCCCGGCGGTGGGCGGCGTAGGCGTCGATGAACGGCGCGACATCGGTGATCGGCGGGCCGTGTGTGGGCCACAGCGTCGCGAACCCCTTGGACTGCACCAGATCCAGACTGGTCATATAGTCGGTCATGTCGCCGTCCGGTGGCGAGACCACGGTGGTGGACCAGCCCATGATGTGGTCGCCGGAGAAGAGGGCGTTTTCTTCCTTCAGGCCATAGCAGATGTGGTTGGAGGTGTGTCCGGGGGTGGCGAGTGCCTCCAAGGTCCAGCCAGGGCCGGTGAATTGCTGGCCGCCGCCGCAGACGCTGACATCCGGCATAAAGCCAAAATCGCTGCCAGCCTCGGTGATCACACTGTCCAGG
>JANPNB010000231.1:0-4269 GCA_031427275.1 Alphaproteobacteria bacterium
AAGGTGATGTTATTCGACCCGCTGATCGTCACAATCGGGGTGAAGGACAAGGTTGCGGCGGTTGGCGTGAAATTGACGCTGAGTCCGTCAATGCGGATGTGACTGCTCGATGAGATGTTGAGCGTGTTGAGCCGGGCCGGATCGCCGGGGTTCAACGAGGTGATCGTCACGTCCGAAGAAAAGCTGCGCGCTATCGTGATGTCGCCGTAGCTGCCCGAAGCCAAACGAATGGTGTCGCCAGACACAGCAGAGGCGATCGCCGACTGCAATTGTGCCTGATTGGTGACCGTGATGTCACTCATCTAAATTTGACTGCTCCCGGCAGAAACGGTGCGCGCTATTTAGGTGGCCAAGTACGCGGCGTCCGAAAAACGCCAGCCAATTCCAATGCACCGAATGTACTTAGGTTAGGTAAAGATTGAGGCTTCCATGCGTTCAGGCTTTATTTATTTAGGAACCCGTTGAATTTCTTGTTGATTCAACGGGTTCTGAGTGCCGATGTCAATCCTAGCGAGTCAATTCGTAGACCGCGTTGACGTCTATCCGGACGGCCATTTCGCCGGCCGCGACCGGCGTTGAGTCGGCCATTTTCTCCATTCGGGCCATGGTATACATGGGCGTGGGCTGCGGCGGGGTGTAGCCGCCACCTTCGCTCAAGGTGACTAACCGCGACACTTTGTAGCCGGTCGCTGCGGCATAGAGGTTGGCCTTGGCGATTAGGGCCTTGACGGCCTTTTCTCGCGCGATGTTTTCGGCGGCCCCAGGATCGGAGATGCCAAAGCTGATGCCGTTGACCTGATTGATCCCGGCGCTGACCGTCGCATCAATGGCGGGGCCAAGGCGGTTTAGGTCGCGCACCGTGACCGAGACCTGGTTGGTCGCCTGGTAGCCGCGCAGTTTCGGTGGCTCGTTCTGAACGTAGTCGTACTGGGCATTGAGGTTCAGGCCAGAGGTCTGAATGTCCTTTTCGGCGATGCCTGCCTTTTTCAGGGCCGCAAAAACCTTGGTCATTTGGGTGGCATTGGCTTGCAGGGCGGCGGCGGCTGTCGCCGCCTCGGTGTTCACGCCCAGGCTGATGCTGGCCATATCTGGAGCCATACGGACGTCGCCATAGGCGGAGAGGCTGAGCGTGGTGGGGGTCGGCATGCGTTCAGCTCCAGCTGATGGAGCCTGAGCGATGGCGGCCGGGACGGCAGACGCCGTGGCCAGCAACAGACCCAGCACGCTGGCGCGGAAAAGCGATTTCATGGATAGGCTCCAAAATAGGACGGTAGAAGGATGATATAACTTGGTATTCCCGGTTGACCCAGGGCGCAGATGCCATGAGCCAACCCCTTGATGGCAATTCCAAGATGAACCCAGGCTTTAAGCGGCGGCCAGCCCGTGGTAACCGACCCGTCCGCGCGCCTGCGTCGGGCCTGTAGCTCAATGGTTAGAGCCGACCGCTCATAACGGTCTGGTTGTAGGTTCGAGTCCTACCGGGCCCACCAGTTGCTCTGAGGCAGCCTTGATTGAGGTGCCGTTGCGCTCGCCCGAGCGGGTGTCGCAATGGGCGGCCAAGATCACCACAACCGGCAAGCCCAGCCAACAGCCTGCCCAGGGCGAGATGGTGGGCTCGGCCTCTGCGGGTGAATTATGGGGCCGGATTGAACCGTGCTGGCAGAACCTGAAGACGCCGGTGGAGCGGCCTGTGGTGTTGGAGGTCACCCTCAACGCCGGAGCGGGGCTCGCCCGGCCGCCGTCTGTGGTGCGCGATGTGGATGCGCGGCTGGACGAACCCAGGCTGCGCTCAGAGGCGCGCGCCTTGCAGGCTCTGGCGGCGTGCTTGCCACGCGGGGACTTGCGCTTCGCGCGCCGGGTCTATCGGTTGGAGTTTGAGTGAGGGGGAATGTAGTGGATGTCCCTCCATTCGGGTTCACTCTTCGAACCTCAGCTGCGTTATTACGCCGGTGCATTTATTGATTCTAAAGGACGTGTCGCCGCCGAAGTCACCCGGTTTCAAGCTCTGGATGACGACCCACTCAGAGCCACTATCGATGATCCTAGCTGGTTTGCGGTCTTCGAGTTTGTCTGGCGCGTTCAGCTCCAACAACATTGCATTGGCAATAATCCGGGCTGTCTCCCGTCTCTGTACAAATCCGCCTGTCCACTTCTGAGCATAGGCATCGACTGGTGGGCAAACGTGAACCGCCCTTTGGGGGGCAGTTGGGGCTGGCGAGCAACTTATGACCATGCCGCTAGCAAGGAGTGTGATTGATGGCCAGAACAGAGTGACTCCTAGCCGAACACTTCGTTTTATTTCCCACATCGATGAGACATTCCCGTCGGTCAAAACAGTTTGGTTAACCACTCCAGAATTCCCCTGAATCCAGAGCTAATCGCTGAACCCAGATTGCCTAGGGCATTGCCCAACCCCTGCCAAAAGCCGCCACCGCTTTGACCCGCCCCAATCTGGGCCTCAACATTTCGATTGGCCGTGACGACCAACTCCTCGACTGTGTTGGCATCATTCACATTTGCCATAATGCCCGTTGAATCGAATCTGTTGTTCTCATTAGGGGGTTTATGCACATCGACACGGCCATTCATTGACACGACTATACCAGTCATGTGTGCATTGGCGTCGTGTTTTAGGTCGTCCCTGCTTGGTGGGCTAGATCCCGGGTGCCCATGAATCGAGCTAACTTGGGTGGCGAAGTGTCCAGTGTTTAAGAAGATGCTAACAGCTCCAGCCAAATTCTCAGTACTGGATCGATTCACCGTGCCGACTACAAATGGAACATAAGTAAATTGTCCGTCGTTGGTTCGAAAGATGCGGGAGATCGGCTCAAGCCCTGTGCTCATTAAGAGACTATGCGTATCAAGTATTGCTGCGTTTGCGGCTCTGGCCTCAGAATCGTAGAGATCGTATGGATCCAATCCACTGGTGTCTTCAAGATTGACCGGATCCCCCCGCACGTAGGCGTAGACATTCATCCCATCGCCGTACCCAATCGGGTCGGTTTGCAGGAAGCGCCCAGTGGCGGGGTCGTAGGCGCGGGCCTTGTAGTGGTAGAGCTGGGCCTCTGGCAGGGCGATTTGTCCGGTGTAGCGGAAACGAGAGCCTGCCCAGGACGCAGGCTCGCCATAGGGGCCGTAGGTATAGGGGGTGACGACGCCTGTGGTGCCAGCGGTGCCGATAATGGAGCCCTGGCGGTCGGCGTAGAGCCAGCGGGGGTCGTTATAGGTGGCCCCTTCGAGCCAGAGCAGGGGCTCATCGGTGCCGTTGCCGTGGACGTAGGAGCGCAGCATCGCCGCGGTGGTGGAGTCGTACTCCGCGATCAGCTTCCCGCTTGTAATTCGTAGGGTATGCTGCGATATTCTCAGTGTGAACGGCAAAGAATTCATACGCCGCACCCAGCGGTGGGCGAAGGGGCGCGGCGTCGATGTTCGGCTGGACGCTTCACGCGGCAAGGGCGGCCATCAGATTTTGACGCTCGGGGATCGATGGACAACGGTCCAAACCGGTGAACTGAAGCCCGGCGTCTATTTCGCCATGCTCAAGCAATTGGGCATCGCCAAGGAGGAGTTTTGAGCATGCAGACCTGGGCCTATCCCGCGCGGATCGAAGATCAAGGTGTTGATGGTTTTCTCGTCACCTTCCCCGATGTGCCTGAGGCGATCACCGGTGGTGACACCCTGGCCGATGCGCGGGCCAATGCCGCCGACGCGCTAGAGGAAGCGATCTTGGCCTATATGGCCATGGGGCGCGCCATTCCGCCACCACGCTCAGCCCGAAAGGGCGAGCAGCTGATCGTGCTGGACCCGGTCACCGCCGCGCGCGCCATCCTGGCCCAGGCGATGGCGACAGATCATGTGACCAATGTCGCTCTGGCCAAGCGGCTGGGTAAGAGCGAGGGCGCGGTGCGCCGCCTGACCGACGGAGCCACGGGCGTGAAGATTGATACGGTGCTGGAGGCGCTCGAGGCTGTGGGTCGGCGGGCGGCTTTGTCGCTGATGGCGTAAAGGGTGGGGTGACCCCAAGGCTGGATGAACCTAGGCTGCGCTCAGAGGCCCGCTCTCGAGTTGAGACAATCAAATATACCCTTGATAACATATGCCGCTGAGCGCATATGTGAGTGATGGCCTGGTCGGTTGAATTCCACCCTCGCTTTGCGCAAGAGGTTGCCGAATTGTCGGATGTGGTGCGTGAAGCCTTGCTTGAAATGGCGCTGCTGCTCGCCGATGCAGGCCCGCAACTTCGCAGGCCACATTGCGATACCTTGAGTG
>JANPNB010000232.1:0-4976 GCA_031427275.1 Alphaproteobacteria bacterium
GCACGGCCTTGACCACCGGTCCGATGATGGGGATTGGCGAGAGCTTGTCGCGCGATGAACTGGATCAGGTTGTGACCTATCTGGCCGCTAAGCCCGCGGCCAAGGTCTCCACCAACTGGCTAGAGGCCAACACCTGCGCGAGGGATAAGCGCGACGTCAGTCTGCCCAAGACCCTGGAACCTGCCGGTTGGGGTTTCGACCAGGCCAACAGCCGACGCTTGAGTGCAAAACAGTCTGGGTTGAAGACTGCTGATCTTGGTCGCCTGGAAGTCGCCTGGAGTCTCGGATTGCCGGAGACCACAGCTCTGCGGTCCCAAGGCGTCGTGGTCGGAACCACCCTGTTCTACGTCGCGGGCCAAGCCAATCAGCTTTTGGCGCTCGACACCAAGACCGGCTGCGTGAAGTGGTTTGCCACAACGCCGTCGGTTATCCGCACGAGCTTGGCTCTGGGGCGGCTCGGCCCAAAGGGGCCGGTTGGTCTGGTGGGCGGCGATAGCGACGGGATGATTCAGGCCTGGGACGCCGTGACCGGCAAGCTGGTGTGGCGGGTCGATCCGCGACCTGAACCCATCGGCATTCTGACCGGTACACCGGTCTTTGCTGGCGATCGGCTGATCGTCCCGGTCTCGGCGATTGATGTCGCCTTGGCCATGCGTCCCGGCTACGCATGTTGCCGCGGCCATGGGGCCATTGTGGCGCTGAGCGCGGCAACCGGGGCCAAACTCTGGACCTATGACACCATGCCATCAGCCCAACCGCTGGGGGTGAAAAACCAAATCGGCGTGGAGATGCAGGGACCATCGGGCGCGCCGATCTGGTCCTCGCCGTCAGTGGATCTGAAGCGCGGTCTGGTGCTGACAGCCACCGGTGAAAATACCTCACCGCCCGCGACCGGAACCAGCGATGCCGTGATCGCGATTGATCTGGCGACCGGCAAGATGAAATGGGTATTTCAGGCCCTGGCCGACGATGTCTGGAACATGGCCTGCCCCTCAGGTCGGGAAACCAAGCGGCCACCCGGGGCCAACTGTTTCTTTTACGACAGCAATAGTGTCCTGCGCGATCACGACTTCGGGGCAGGTCCAGTCCTGGCGACCGCGGCCGGTCGTGAGCTGGTCCTGGCTGGGCAGAAGTCGGGCGATATTTGGGGTCTGGATCGCAAGTCCGGCAAGAAGGTTTGGCAACAAAAGTTCGGTCCAGGTACGGGCTTGGGCGGTGTCCACTGGGGTCTCGCCTATGACGGCCAGCGGCTCTATGTGCCGATCAGTGACCCCGGCGTGCCGCCTGAAAAAAGCGCAGCCGGTCTTCACGCCGTAAATCCGGCCAACGGCAAGGTGTTATGGTCGTGGCGAGCCGCACCAGACTGCGACAACGGTCGGGATGCACGGGTTGCTGGATGCCTCGCCCATGCGGGACTATCTGCCGCCCCGATGGTTATTGATCAGGCCGTTGTGGCCGGAGCCCTTGACGGTCGGCTTTGGATTTTTGATGCGGCCAGCGGCAAAGTCCTGGCCATGCACGATACTGTCCAGCCCTTCACCACGCGGAACGGCGTACCGGCCAGCGGGGGAGCCATTGATGCCGCAGGCGTCTTCGCTGGAAATGGCATGCTCTTCGTGAATTCAGGCTATAGTCAATTTGGCCAACAACCGGGAAATGTGCTGATTGCCTATCGGCCACGGCCCTAAACCGTCCAGGAGACATATGATGTCAGAGACTTCAGAACAGACCATCGCGCCATCTGTCCGCTATGGCTTCATGAAATTCATCGTAGGCGACCTTGCAAAAATGGTCGATTTTTATGGTCGCGCCTTCGGACTTGTTGTTGCCCAGACCATCGATACCGACACCATGACTGAGAAAATCCTTCGCCGGGCGGGTGAGCAGACCGGTTTCAGCCTGATCCTCTACTTTCACAAAGACGGGCGAAGCCTTCAGGTCGGTACAGGATACGGACCCTTGGGTTTGTTCGTGCGCGACGTCGATGCCGCCTATGCCCACGCTGTCGCGCAGGGTGCAACGGCAGATCGAGCCCCCATGGAAACCAACGGCATGCGCGTGGCCTTCGTCCTGGACCCAGAAGGGCGCGAGCTGGAACTTATCTCGATGGTACGGAACTAGAGATCCAGGCAATTGGAACTCGGCGCGCTTGTGGCCGTTGGGGTCGGGTCAGAGCGTTGCCAGTGCACGTAGTCTGTTCGATAGAGCGCCTGGATGCCGATCCGTCTGCTTCACTTTTCTGACATTCAATTTGGCGGCGAAAACGGCCTGGCCCTTGAGGCTGCGACGGCATTCGCGGCTATTGCGCCTTGTGACCTGATCGTCGTCAGCGGGGATATCACGCAATACGGAAGGTCCGACGAATTCGCCCTTGCGACCGCTTGGCTAGAGCGCCTGCATGGCCCCGTACTTTGCGTCCCCGGCAATCATGACACGCCTTGGATGAACCTCTGGGAACGGGTCGTGGCACCCTTTTCGCGATATGCACGTGCCATCGGACCGGCATCGGCGACCTCATTCGCGTCACCAGGTTTGGCGGTCTATGGCCTTAACAGCGCGCGCGGTTGGCAGATTAGGCTCAATTGGTCGAAGGGCTCGATCTCACCCAGACAAGTACATCGCGCCCGTCGATATTTCCAAGCGGCGGAAACGTCGAGCCTCCGCATCCTGGTCTGCCACCATCCGCTCGTGGAGTTCATAGGCGAGCCCATGACCGCGCGGGTTCGCGGCGGAAGGTTTGCTGCTCGCAAGCTGGCGGAGGCTAAGGTGGACTTGATCCTGACCGGACATCTCCACGCACCTTTCGTGCAGACTCTATCGTTCGGCGACGCGAAGACCTTGGCGATTGGCGCGGGTACGCTTTCCCTGCGCGATAGAGGCGATCCACCCAGCTTCAGTGTCCTGGACATTGAGGCCGACTATGTGCGCGTGACCAACATGGCCTGGGATGGTCTGGCATTCGGTCCAAGCCAAGAATGGGTTTCGCATTTGCGCGAGCGACCACCCGTGTCGGACCCGACGACAATTGTCCCAAACGACATCGATTTCTGAAGGGGCCAAAGTTGGATACCGACGCTAGAGACTGGCTGAAAAAGACGGTGATCGCGGTCACCAACACGGGCAGCGGCAGTGTGAATGCTGAATCGGCAACACGAATCGCCGAAATATTTGCGCAAGCTGAGCTGCCAAACGCCACCGTCATTAGTGTGGGGCCGCAAGACATCGATCGCGCACTGGTTGATGCAGTCGACAGGGCCGATGTCCTGGTCGTGCTCGGGGGTGACGGCACGATCCGCTCTGCCGCCGACAAGTGTGGCGCGTCGGGTAAGCTGATCATACCCTTGCCGGGCGGCACCATGAACATGTTGCCGCACGCCCTTTTCGGAAATCTAGCCTGGGAGGCGGCTCTAACGGCCACTCTCGCTTCGCCCAGGATACGCAATGTCAGCGGGGGTTCAGTCGGCGGCCACCCCTTCTTCTGCGCCGCGATCTTGGGTGCGCCGGCACTTTGGGCCGATGCGCGTGAAGCCTTGAGGGAGGGTCAGCTGGCAGAAGCTGCTAAGCGGTCGCTGACCGCGCTGCGGCGCAGCTCCGAACTTTTAGACTATCAGTTGGGACAAGAGATTTCAGGCGAAGCAGCTGCGGTGGCGATCATCTGTCCGCTGGTATCAAACGCTCTGGATGCGCAAGAACCCTCATTGGAGGCCGCGGCCCTAAGGCCCGTCGAGGCTGGGGAAATGTTTCGCCTAGCCTTCCATTCGATATTCGACGACTGGCGGCAAGATCCGTCCGTGACCTTGGCGCGGGTCACGAACGTGACTGTCTCCGGGCACGGCCGGGTTCCGGTGATCCTGGATGGGGAAAAAGTCTATATGGGCCGCGTCGTTAAGGTCTCTTTTGTGCCAGTTGCCTTTCGCGCGCTCATACCCACGCCCCCGCTTGCGGAACCCGCATCTTGAAGGTGCCTGCCACGTTCAAGCCGCAGACCGACCGCTATAGTCTTTGGCGCTGGCTATTCATTGCCTTAGGTCTGGTCGGCTTTGCGGCGCTGGCGAAAGAGGCACACGAAGGCGGCATAAGCGCCATTGATCAGCTCGCCTTGAGCTTACTTCACACACCCGACACCTTCTCAGCCAATCCGCCCTGGGTGCAGGTGTTGACGCGCGACGTCACCGCACTTGGCGGTTTTACCGTCTTGTCATTGATCTGCATTTTCGCCGTCGCGTTGATGCTCGTCTATCGCCAGCACCGCCAAGCTGCCGTCTTCGCCCTCACCGTGATCCTCTCGCAAGCGCTGACCGAGGGGTTGAAAGCGATGATCGCGCGTCCTCGGCCCGTGCTCTTGTCGCAAGCCGACATCGTCTACTCATCTAGCTTTCCGAGCGGCCATGCCACGATGAGTACTGTGGTCTATCTGACACTGGCGATGATCATTTGTCGGTCTTCACTGCACCCCAGCGCGCGCGAGCTTTGACGCTTGGGGCCGCGATCATCCTGGTCTTGGCCATCGGAATTACGCGCATAGAACTCGGCGTGCACTGGCCCACCGATGTCCTGGCAGGATGGTTGCTGGGTTCAGCGATCTCCCTTGCGGTCTCCCCCTCCCCATATGAGTCTTGAATGGGGAGGGCAAAACGTTGCTCCGGATGCCGGTCTTAGTTCCGGAAGATTGCCGCGTTGGACGGGTCGGCCGGCATTTCGCGGTACTGACGTAGCTCGTTGCGGCCCACCACCATGTGGTGAACCTCGTCCGGGCCGTCAGCGATCCGCAGGGTGCGGGTCTGGGTATACATCCGGGCCAGCGGCGTATGCTGCGATACACCTAACGCGCCATGCATTTGGATCGCGGAGTCGATGATCTCGCAGACGCGGACCGGGATCATCGCCTTGACCATGTGAATCCAGACACGCGCTTCCTGGTTGCCCAGCACGTCCATCGCCTTGGCGGCCTTCAGCACCATCAGGCGCATAGCTTC
>JANPNB010000233.1:0-21520 GCA_031427275.1 Alphaproteobacteria bacterium
GAGAGTTCGATCTTCATATCATCGCCCTCGGTAGCCTTTACGGCGGCGGCGAACTTAACCTGAGCGATATTGGCGATCTCGAAGCGGGTTTCGCGGTCCATAATCCGGATCGAGCCGATCTCGCGCTTGGTCACGTGACCCAGCCGACAGATCAGCGGGATCAACCATTTGGGGTCAGCCTGGTTCTGCCGGCCGACATTCAGCCGGAACCAAGTGACCTCGTCGGCTCCCATCCGCTCCGGACGCCCGACAGGTCCACCGTCGCTGCGCTCATCGCGCTCAGGACGCCACTTCTCGCCCTTGGGCAGCGGTGGGCGGTTGTCGCGCGGGTCGTCATAGAGGTCTTCAGGCGACGGCAACCGCGCCCGGTAGAGTCGGATCAGAGCTGCAGCCACATGCTCGGGGCTCTTAGTCTCCAACACCTTGGCGGCGAGCGCCAATTCGTCTTCGGCCGGCTCCTGGGCCAGGACAGGATCTTCCAGCATCCTCACCTGATCCTTGGCGCGAATTTCGTCGGCTCCAGGCGGGCCGCGCCACTCGGCCTCGATATGGGCGCTATCCAGCAGGATCTCGGCTTTGCGACGGCGCGTATAGGGCACCAGCAGGATCGAGGTCCCCTTCTTGCCCGCCCGGCCCGTGCGGCCCGAACGGTGCAACAGACCCGCCTTGTTCACCGGCAGATCAGCATGGATCACCAGGCCCAGTTCCGGCAAGTCCAGCCCCCGCGCAGCCACATCGGTGGCGACGCAGACCCGGGCATGGCCATCGCGCAGAGCCTGCAGCGCATCGCTGCGCTCCCGCTGGCCCAACTCACCAGACAAGCCCACCACTGAGAACCCGCGCTCGCGCAGGGCCGAATGCATGTGCCGCACCCCGTCGCGGGTGTTGCAGAATACCAACGCGCCGGGTGCCTCATAGAAGCGCAGCACATTGACCACCGCGTTTTCGATCTCATTGGGGGCCACGCGGATGGCAGTATAGGCGATGTCGCCATGCGCCTGATTACGCACCTGGGTATCGATCCGCAGAGCGTCCTTCTGATAGCGCCGCGCTAGGGCCGCAATCTCCTTGGCGATGGTCGCCGAGAACATCAGGGTGCGGCGATCGGCTGGCGTGGAATCTAGGATCTCTTCCAGGTCTTCCCGGAAGCCCATGTCCAACATCTCATCGGCTTCATCCAACACGATGACCCGCAGGGCACTGAGGTCCAGATTGCCGCGCTCCAAATGGTCTTTCAGCCGCCCCGGCGTGCCGACCACGATATGACAGCCGCGCCCCAGCGCCCGCTGCTCGGCGCGCGGGTCCATGCCGCCGACGCAGGAGACAACGTGGGCTCCGGCCTGGGCATAAAGCCAAGTTAGCTCAGCATTCACCTGGATCGCCAGTTCCCGGGTCGGTGCAATCACCAGCGCAAGGGGCGCGCCACCCTGCGGCAGGCGCTCATCGTCACCGATCAGGGTCGGCCCGGCGGCCAGACCAAACGCCACGGTCTTGCCCGAACCCGTCTGGGCAGAGACCAATAAGTCACGCCCCTCCGCCTCGGTCGCCAAGACAGCAGCTTGAACAGCGGTGGGCTCATCATAGCCCTGGGCGGCAAGCGCACGCGCCAAGGCGGGGTGAACGGCGGGAAACGGCATGGGGGAGTTGTCCTTCGGCACCGCGATACACACAAGAATACACGGGCGGGGGTTCATGAGCCCAAGTGGGCAATTGAGCAAGGGAAAAGGGCTGTTCCCGCCATCGCAGACAACTTCTGAGTAATCGCTATCTGCTAGGCTACGCCAAAATCCGAGGTCAACAATGAGCCCTGCGCAGAACATGTCGGATGAGGACGAGAAGTTCATCGCCGAGCCCAAGCTGGGCTTTGACCGGCGTCGCCACCCTCGCGAGCCCGCCCATCTCAGCGCCCTAGTGGTCGATGACACCGGCAAAACCTCGCCCTGCGTGATCGTGGATCACTCTCAGAGCGGCTTTCGGATCAGGTTGCTCAGCACAGATCACCTCGCCAACCGATTTGGCTTGATCGACCTTCTGAGCGGGGTCGGCCACGAGGGCCACCTTGTCTGGCATGAGGGCCAGGAGATCGGAGCCCGCTCCTCCGCCCGGTTTGATCTTCGGTCTGAGCAAAGCGGTGTGGGTCTGACCCTGCAACAGGTCTGGCGCGCCGCCTTGTCATAGGGGCCTAAGCCGCGTTCTGCAGCTCTTGCTTCACCCGTTCGGCCAGGGTCTTGATGTCGATAGGCTTGGCCAAGAACGAGATATTGGTCTCGCCTTCCAACAGGTCTGAAAACTCGGTTTCGGCATAGCCGGAGATGAACATGACCGGCGCGCCAGCCAAGAAGGCGCGCGCGTGTTTTAGGAGGTCAGGCCCCTGCATCCCAGGCATCACAACATCGGAAATCATTAGGTCGATGGTGCCAGCATGCGCTTCGGCCAAGTCCAGCGCCTCTTCCCCGGACGCCGCTTCAATCACTTCGTAGCCACGCGCTCGTAAGAGTTTAGCGGCAACACCACGCACAGCATCCTCGTCCTCGACAAATAGGATGCGACCCGCCCCCGAAAGATCGCGCGCCTGGGGACGAACAGGTTTGGCCGCCACGACTACAGGTGCTGCGCCTGCAATCTGAATGTGCTCTGGCAGAAATATGCGGAAGGCCGCACCCTCTCCTGGATTGGAGTGGACACTGATCCAACCGTCGGACTGCTTGACGATTCCGTAGACCGTGGCCAGTCCCAGGCCTGTTCCCTCGCCTACGGGTTTGGTGGTGAAGAAGGGGTCGAAAATACTGCCCATCACTTCGGGGGGAATACCCGCGCCGTCGTCCGAGACTTCGATCATCGCCTGTTCGCCCTGCGCGTCAGGATAACCTCGGGCTTGCGCCTCAGCAGCGCTGAGCCGTGCCACGCGAATGGTGACCGTCGATCCTCCGTGGCTGCGAATGGCATCGCGCGCATTGACCGCGAGATTCATAACGGCGGTTTCGAGCTGACCGCGATCGGCCCGCACATGCGGCAACGCGCGGCCATAGTCCGTTTTCAGCGTAACGTCCTCGTGCAGGACGCGTCGCAACAGCACCTCAAATTCGCTGATCAGCTCGCCCAGATCGAGGATTTCCCGCTGCACAGTCTGTTTGCGTGAATAGGCCAACAGCTTGCGAACCAGGTCCGCCGCGCGGGTGGAGGTCTGCCGAATCTCGTTCAAGCCTTCATAGGACGGATCGCCAACGGGGTGCCGGCTAGCCAGCACATCCAGTTGCATGAAAATGGCGGTCAGCAGATTGTTGAAGTCGTGTGCCACCCCGCCAGCCAACTGACCGATGGCCTGCATCTTTTGGCTCTGAGCCAGTTGGAGCTCAATCTGCTTTTGTTCAGAGACGTCCACCAGATAGGCCACCCAGCGACCCTCAGTTTTCGAGAGATACAGATGAGCGATCTTCTTGGGGTCGCTGGCCAGTCTCACCTCCAGAGCACCCTGATGGCCGGCAGCAAGTTTTTGGCCCGCGTCGGCGCGTGCAGCATCCTCAATCAGAACGCCAAAGGGTTGGCCGACCCCTGGATAGCCGGGCGTCCCCACCAAAGTTGGGTTGGCCTCAATAATCTGCGCTGTAAACGGATCCTCACCTTCCAGCAGGGCCGCACCGAACGGCGAGGCGGCAGCAAAGGCGTCGAGGACCTTGGGAGGCGGTGTTCTGGCGCTGGCGAAAGCGGCCAGCACCTCGGCGGCAGCGGTCGGCAGCGCCAAGGGTTCCGGTGCAGGGCCTACCAAGCGAACCATGAACCGTCGCGGACCGACACCCACGATCGAGGCGGCATGCTCCACGCCGCGAGTGCGAATGGACGCTTGCCCAACCTGGCCGCGACGAGCCGTGGCCAAGGCCGAAAAGAGGCTGGACGCCGATGACCCAGTCTTAGGCAGTCGCAGGGTCTCGCCAAACAGCGCCGTCCAAGCTGGGTTGGCCGCATGAATTCGGCCGTCAGCACCGGCCAAGGCGGCCGGTTCAATCATGGCTGTGATCAGCGCGCTGGCTGTGGGCTCAAGCTCAACAACCTCATCGCCAGATTTCCGTAGCGCGAAGAACCCGAGACAAGCGACCCCGGCCAAACCTACGAGCAGCAGCAGTCCCGCCAGGGTCGCTGGCCCCGCGTCGAAAGCCGGCACAGCCGCAAATCCGACAGCCGCCAAAAACAGCAGCACCACCAGCGCTGTGAGCGGATCAAAGCGGTCGTGTGAGCGCTGGGCCATAGGGCGCACCAAGCGATTTTCAGACGCACGGGGAGCGGCCCGGCCCGAATCAGACTGCAGCATACATCAAGCTTGGATTGGGATGTGTTTCGAGGGGGTTAGGACGATCATGCGGCGCTCGCCCTTTGACCTTTGGCCCCAAGCACAAAGCCAATAATCTTAGCGACCGCTTCATAGTGTGCCACCGGAATGAAGTCTTCGACTTCCACCGCCGCATAGAGCGCGCGCGCAAGTGGCGCGTCCTCGATCACCGGAACGCCGGCCTCCTCTGCCACCGCCCGGATCCGCAGAGCGACGGCGTCCATCCCCTTGGCCACGCATTGCGGCGCGCCGCCTTCGCCCTCGGCGTATTTCAGAGCCACGGCATAGTGGGTCGGGTTCATCACCACCACGGTGGCGGTAGGTACTGCGCTCATCATGCGTCGACGCGCCCTTTGAATTCGGATAGCCCGCTGACGCCCTTTGATGTGGGGGTCGCCCTCGGTCTGTTTGAAGTCTTCCTTGACCTCTTCCTTGGTCATCCGCTGGCGGACCATGAACCTCTGACGCTGCCAGAACCAATCGAACCCGGCGATCACCAGCATGAACGACCCGACGCCGAAAGCGAGCCGCTTCAGGATGTCCAAGGCAAACGGCAGCATACCGACCGGGTCCGTCGCGGCCAGTTGCAAAATCTGGTTCCAGTGCGGTGCCACAATCATCCAGGCGATCAGCGCGACCAAGATGACTTTGGTCAGCGACTTCAGGAATTGCATCAGCGCATCGATACCGAAGAGCTTGCCGAACCCCGAGATCGGCGAAACCTTTTTGAAATCGAACTTCAAGCGATCGGGGCTCCATAAGAAGCCAGTCTGGACCACGTGCCCCGCAACCCCGGCCAGCATGGCACCGCCAAGCACAATCGCAAGAAAAGGCGCTGCAGCCATCAGTGCCATCCGGGCGACCTCGATCCCTCCGCTGCCCTGCATCTGCATAGTTTGAGGATGCTCAATAAACGGCATTAGACTCATGGCGAGGTTGCGCGACATCCACCCGCCCAACACCACCAGAGTGCCAGCAGCACCAGCAAATGCGGTCAGACTTGGCAGGTCATGGGTTTTGACGATGTCGCCCTTCTCGCGCGCCTGTTCGAGCTTGCGGGAGGTAGGTTCTTCGGTTTTCGAGGCTGCGTCATTGGTGTCAGACATCGGGCGCTATCCGCCGCTGAACTGATTGAGGAGCACACGGTAGCCGTCGATCCAGACCAGTCCGACGACGCCCAGGCTTAGAGCGAATATCGACAGACCAAACAGCACCATCAGCGGTGCTGCGACGAAGTAGACTTGAAATTGCGGCATCACACGGCCGATCAACCCAATAGCCAGGTTGAAGATCAGGGCGAAGACTGCAACCGGGGCCGACAGCTGAACGCCCATCTTGAACGAGCCTGCCACCGTTTGAACCGCCAATTGTCCTGCATCCACAACAGGTACGGCTCGGGAAAACGGGAAGAGCGAATAGGATTTCACGATCGCCGCAAGAAACATGTGATGCAAATCGGTGGTCATGATCAGCACCAAGCCGAGTAGACCCAAGAATGTGCCCAAGGTCGTAGACCCAGGCGCAATGCCAGGCGCCGAAGTTTGCGCGAAGCTGAGGGTGGTTTGGATTGAGACGATCTCCCCCGCCACCGCCAATGACGATAGGAAGAGCCTCAGGATTGTACCGATCATCAAGCCGATCAGAACTTCCTTGATCACCCCTCCGGCGAGCCCGCTGATCGCACCTGGCATAGGCGGCAGCACCGGTGAAATTACAGGTACCAGCATAATCGTCATCACGAAGGCGAACGACAGGCGGATTCGCGGCGGCACGCTGGGATCGCCAATTCCCGGGATGGTCATCACCAAGGCCCCGAGCCGCGCGAAAATCAGCGCGCCGGCATAGATTTGTTGAGCGGAGGCATAGGGCTCCACGGCACTACATCGCTGCGATACGGGCCGCGATCTGGCGCATAAAACTGCTCATTAGTCCGCCCATTAGCGGCAGGAATATCAGCAGTGATATGAAGACCGCCACGATCTTTGGCGCAAAGACCAAGGTGGCCTCTTGAATTTGGGTGAGGGCCTGAAATAGTCCAATCGCCACGCCGACAACCAACCCAACGATCAACACCGGTGCCGATAATTGCAAGGTCAACCAAATCGCGTCGCGACCCACATCGAGAACCTCTGCGCCAGTCATTGGAGTGTCCTGTTCAAGCGCAAATGCGGGAGGATCAAGCGATCACGATGCAGTCGGTATGGTTAATGCTCGGTTAGTAACGAAGCAAAGTTGTGCATTTGTTCCAGCGTCGACAATCTGCGATGTCATCGCGTCAGGGACTTGGCCGCTTCAGCCGGGCTCAGCTTGCCCGTCTCTTGATCAACGCTGAGATTAGCCGCGCGCATGGCTTCAACGGAAATTGACCCGAGCAACGGTTTCAACGCCTGAAGCAACCGTTGGTCATTGGCCCGCTTCGGCGAAATGAGGATCACGGCATCATAGGGCGGCAGCGCGCCCTTGGGATCGGTCAGGACGGTCAGCTTGTCGGCCGCAATCCGACCGTCCGACGAGAAGGCCAAGATCACATCGGCCTCGCCGCCTGTCAGCGCTCGATACATGAAATTGGGTTGGAACGACCGCTTGGCTTTGAACTCAAACCCATAGGCCGCGTCCACCGCGCGCCACTCGGGCCTGGAGAGAAATTCGATGTCTGAGCCCAAAGTTAAACTGGGTGCCGCGCGAGCCAGATCGCTCAGGCTAGAAATGCGCAGATTCCGGGCTTTGTCAGCCTTCATGGCAAAGGCATAGGCGTTCTCAAAGCCCAACGCGCCGAGCACCACAACACCATCGCGGCGCTTCAACTCTTTGGTCAGTCCCACAAGAACTTCAGCACGCCCCGGGTTGTCCGCACGCTTCAGCACATTGGTCCAAAGCGTGCCGGAATAGTCGACATAGACATCGATCTCACCGGCAGCCAGCGCGCGGTAGACGACGGCCGATCCAAGGTCAGACTTTGTAGTGACCCGCGCCCCTGTGTCGCGAAGCCTCGCCGCCATCAGGTCAGCCAGGATGTACTGCTCTGAGAAGTTTTTCGCCCCGATGACATAGGCGGGGGATTGCCCCCAGCGGAGCAAGGGAAATACCGCCACCACGAAGCCCAAAAGCAATCCGACAGATCCCGCCAGCACCCGGCGGCGATCTCGCTTGGCAGCCCCCGTTTCGATCAACCCTAACAGTTGATCGACGGCCATCGCCAGCCCAGCCGAAGCGGCACACCCGAACAGAACCGAGATCCAGTTCTCAGTCTGTAGCCCGGCAAAAATGTAGTCACCCAGGCTGGTCTGGCCCACGGGTGTCGAAAGGGTTGCCGCCCCAATGGTCCAAACTGCCGCAGTCCGAATGCCGGCCATAATGACGGGCATGGCCAGGGGAAATTCGACCTGGGTTAGGCGTTGGTTGGCCGTCATACCGACACCGTCCGCCGCCTGTCGAACAGCCGGATCCACACCCAAGATGCCGGTGATGGTGTTCCGCAAGATCGGCAGCATCGAATAGAGCGTCAATGCGAGCAGCGCTGGAAGAAACCCGAGCGCCGAAAATCCGTAACCTGTGAAGGTCTTTGTCAAGCCTGCGAGCACGAGCAGCAGCGGGTAAAACAGCGCCAAAAGCGCCAAGCTCGGAATGGTCTGCACAAGACCAGCCACGGCTAAAATAGACCATCGGAGCCTTGGGTGACGCGTGGCAGCAACCGCCAAGGGTAGGCTCAAGCCAAGACCGAGCAACAGAGCGCTGGTGCTGAGCAAGACATGCCAGCCTAGATACTGCGGAAGCGCCGCAAAGGCTGCGGCGAGCGCCGGATTCATGAAGAAGCTCCCAGCTTTACCCTGAGCTGTTCGGCCTGGCGGCGAGGCCCGTCCATCATCGCGGCCACTTCGACAATTGAGCTTCCCGCCAGAGCTGAAGGGGTCCCCTTCGCTAAGATCTTCCCGTCCTTCAGAACGATAATTTGATCAGCCAGCAGGATTGCCTCTGTCATGTCATGAGTGACCATGACGGTGGTAAGACCAAGTTGATCATGCAGCCCGCGGACATCGCGTCCCAGGGCCTGCCGTGTCGCGGGGTCCAAGGCACCAAACGGCTCGTCCATCAGCAATATCTGTGGCTGTGCGGCCAGCGCTCGCGCCACACCGACCCTTTGGCGTTGGCCGCCAGAGAGTTGTGCGGGAAAGCGTGCTGCTAACTCTGCAGGGAGATCGACCAAACCCAGCAGGTTGGCGACGCGTGCCGATATTTTGTCAGCCGGCCAACCCAAAAGCTTGGGCGTAATGGCTATGTTCTCGGCCACCGTCATATGCGGAAAGAGGCCGATTTCTTGAAAGACATAGCCAATCTGGCGTCGCAAAAGATGGTCTGCCGTCGTCCTAGCATTCTGTCCCTGGATTTCGATCTGACCCGCATCGGGCGGCACCAACCGATTGATTATCTTGAGCAAGGTCGTCTTGCCCGAGCCCGAGGGGCCAACAAGCGCGGTGAACTGTCCGACCGGCAGGGCTAGGCTGACCGGGCCAAGGTCCAGATGTTCGCCGTAGCTTTTCGTGATCTCGTTAAGAACGATCGCAAATTGGGCCATGCGGCAGACTAATACGCGCAGATCAGAAAGCTGAAAGCGGTTAGATCGGCATCCGCATGATTTCTTGATAGGCGTTGATCACCTGATCCCGCACCGCCATCACGGTTTCCAGGCTGGTCTCGGCTGCGGAAATCGCCGTGGCCACGTCGATCAATTCCGCCTTGCCCTGGGTGTGGGCAACGATCTGGGTTTCAGCATTTTTCGACGCGGTCATGACGTCGGTCATGGCGTTCTTGACCATTGCCCCAAAGTCGAGCCCGCCTTCGCCAGACCCTGCGACACTCGGCGCACTGATCCCGTGGCTCTGGGCGGCGGCATAGGCCTTAGCGGCAGCGAGCGCGGTCATCATGGCTTAGTCGCCTTTACTTCTTCAGCAGGTCGAGGGTGCGCATATCCATGGCACGCGCTGTCTCAATAACATTCAGATTGGCCTCATAGGCCCGCTGTGCCTCCCGCATGTCGAGCGCTTCCACCAGCGTGTCAACATTGGGCATTTTGACATAGCCCTTGGCGTCCGCAGACGGATGCCCCGGATCATACTCCGTCTTAAAGGCCCGAGTATCGGGCTGAACCTTGACCATTCGCACGCCTTGACCCCCGTCCACCTGAACGGGCTTGAAGACTGGGATCTGCCGTCGGTAGGGGTCGCCGCCTGCTGTTCTTGAGGTCGAGTTAGCGTTGGCAATGTTCTCAGCGATGATCCGCATACGCGCCTGTTCAGCGCGCAGGGCCGAGGTGGCGATCGATTGAGCCGCAGCACCCGCCGACTTGATCAAGGGCATCTAGGCCTCCTTAGCGACCCGGAGGCCGAGAGGCCATCCGCAGCAGGTTCAAGGACTTTTGGTAGAAACCAATGGCCGCATCATAGTTTATCCGCGCGTCGGACATCTTGAGCATCTCTTCCTCAAGCACTACGGAATTGCCGTCCAAGGTGGTCTCAGAGTCTTCGGTGCGCTTGGCCTTGAAACGGGAGCCACTTGCTGTTGTTGCCATGGCTATGTGGCCCGAATTGGTCGTCGCCAAACCTCCGCTTGACTGCGCCATCTGAATTTGGCTCTGAAAATTGAAGGGCTTGAGGTCCTGAGGCCGGTAACCTGGCGTCTCGGCATTGGCGACATTCTGGGCGATGAGACGCTGCTTCTCGGACAGGTATCCGAGCTTGCCCCGCAACATCGAGAACAGTGGAATCTGGGTGATGTCCATAGGTTGAGATGGTGAATAAATAGGGTTAATCGGTCCTTAAGACCCTATCGAACATAGGCTGATCTCGGTCGGCATCTCGGCCGGCCGCCTTGACCGCCTTGCACTCAAAATGCCGATCGCCGATTTCGCGCGCGCGACGTTCGCGCTCATTCTTACCCTGGGCCTGATTGGGTTGGCCGCTGCGGCCCTACGTCGGTTTGGCCCCGACGCGATCGGTCGCCTAGTGCCGGGTCGCAAAGAACGCCGCTTGGCCGTCGTCGAGACCTTGATGCTTGATCCAGCGCGCAGGCTCGTCCTGGTGTCCTGCGACGGCCACGAGCAGCTTCTGCTCTTGGGCGAAGGCCAAGTCCTATCTGGCGATCTCAAGACAACGTCTGGCATAAATGCGTAGGTTTTTCAAGAATTTACAGGATACTATTCAGGTCGAAGACGTTCGCCGCGCATTGGGCTTTGCGCTGCTGACCACCTTGGCCGGATTGATCTTTCCAGCTCACGCAATCGCCCAAGCCGTGAATATCAATCTGGGAACCGGGGCCGGATTGACGGAACGTGTTGTTCAGCTAATCGGCCTCCTGACGGTGCTCTCATTGGCTCCGTCCATCGTCATCATGACGACCTCGTTTGTGCGGATCGTTGTGGTTCTCTCCTTGCTGAGGACAGCCCTTGGTCTGCAGCAAAGCCCACCCAATGCGGTGATTATCAGCCTGTCATTATTCCTGACCGCCATCGTCATGGGCCCAACCTTGCAAAAATCCTATGATGAGGGGGTCAAACCTCTGCTGGATCAGCAGGTTGAGCTACCACAAGCATTTGAGGCGGCAGGTGGCCCGGTCAAAACATTCATGCTGGCCCAGGTTGATCGCGAAGACCTCGCCCTCTTCGTAAAACTCTCCAAGATTGAGCGCCCCAAGACGATTGAAGATATTCCGCTGCAGGTGGTCACACCCGCCTTCATGATCTCGGAGCTAAAACGCGCCTTCGAAATCGGCTTCCTGCTCTTCGTGCCCTTCTTGGTGATCGATTTGGTGGTCGCCAGCGTGTTGATGAGTATGGGCATGATGATGTTGCCGCCAGTGGTAGTGTCACTACCCTTCAAGCTTATCTTCTTCGTCTTGGTGGATGGCTGGCGATTGGTGGCTGGCAGCTTGGTCGAAAGCTTCCAGCGCGGTGCCGGCTAGAGCCTAACCCTTAGCTGGTTTACTCGTGGGTGCTGCGGCCGCCTGCTTCTGCGGGCCAGGAGGACTGGCGGTAGCTTGGCGAGCGGGTCCCATCGGCGCGGGCCGTTGCTTGAACCGTAACTTCATCTTGGCAACCCAACCGGCAAAGGCCTCATTGTCTGCGGTGACTCGACTGAAATCAGTGACGTTGAGCTGGCCTGCATCGACCCCCGATAAGGCGACGCGCAAAGCATCTGGATTGCGCGCGTCCTCGAAGAAGCCCTGATAGCGCTCCCGCACTCTGGCCAAGGCTCCGTCGTCGTTTGCCAGACTATAGGCGACGCCGATGCGCAGAAGTTTGCTCTCCTCATCGCTGCCGAGGGGGCCTGGTCGCTTCCACCGATCGGCGAGTGACTTTTCGGAAAGGGCACCTGCAACCGACCAGTTCTTCTGTTTCCACGCGACCTCGCTGCGTAGATCTTGACCCTCGCGGGTGGTGTCGCGCTCGATTACCTCAAGCGCAGCCTCCAGCCGCCCCAGACCGATCAGCGCACGACCCTCCACCAGACGCCGTTCCGCATTCAAAGCGGGGGGCAAAATGGTCGTGCGAGAGTCGTTAATCGCCTGCAGTGCTAGTTCCGGCTTGCGGTCCATCAGGTAGATAACTGCCACGTCCGTCGATACCTGGGCGCGTGGTACCCCGTCGAGGCGATTGTCGGCCTGGTACTTCAGAAAGTCGGCAGCTTGGCCCAGCAGATCGACATCCACCAATCTCCGAACCAGTTTTCGGACCATCAAATCACCGTCGGCACCCAGCGGGGTCAGCTCCTTAAAGTCGTAGAATAAAGCCAAGGCTTGGACAGGTTCTAGACCGTCTGCGGCACCCTCAAGGAACAGAGATCGAAAGGCGGCACCGAGGTCGGCCTGCAATTGTAGGGCTTCGGGTAAATCTGGCAGGCGTTTGCCAGCCGATCGCAGGGCCTCCAAGGCCTCTCGATAGTGACCCTGCCCGAGATAGAGCTGACCTAGCGCTCTAATGGTTTCCAATTCCGTGGCATCGCCGCGCCAGCGATAACGCAAACCGTCAAAGATAGCCGCCGCTTGCAAGGGTGTCAGTTTTCCCATTTGCAACCGGATCTGCGTGGCTCGTAGAAGCGCAGGGGAGGATAGGGATTCAGTCGGCGCAGCGCTCACTGCGGCATAGATGCGCAAGGCCCGATCAGAGTGGCCGCTCATCTCGATGATTTTGGCTTCGACGAGGCGAGTCGCCAGCTCCTCCAATGGATCGGTCTTGTCCATGAACGCCAGTTTGACGGCGCGATCGGCACCGTCCAAATCTCCCAGGGCCAAAGCCGCCTGAGCATCGGACCGCGCAAATCTCGCTTTCCAGGTCGGCGAGAACTGGTTGAACGCCTCAGCCCCGGTCGCAAACTGGCTTCGCCCTTCAGCCCATTGGGCTAGCTGGTTAGCCACATAGGACCGCCATAGAGCCGCCGAGGGTTCATCGGCGAGAATTGGCACAGAGAAGTCGGCCTGGGCCTCCTTGTACCGCCGAGCCATCACGTGAGCGATCCCGCGCAAGCCTCGAAATTCCGGTTCATCAACACTTTCTGGGTTTGTCCGGCCCAATCTGTTCAGGATACCAATGGCTTCAAACGATAGTTCCGAGCCGACCAAGAAGCGCGCTAAAGCCAGCCGCGCGACAATGGGCGCGTCTTTGCCCTGCTGAGCCTCAGCCATGGCAATGTTCAGCAGGCTGTTGTAGCGCGTCAGGAACCCGTCCTTGCCGGTTACGCCCCAGGTCGGGTCAATCAAGGCAGGTCGGCCAGCCGCCTGCGGTGCGCCGATCTGGGCTTGCTCTCGTTGGATACTGGCTGACGCCGGGGAGAGCGCCAAGCCAGCGGGCCGCCCAATGTGAACCAGATCCCCGTCATGGGAAACCGTCAGGTCTTCAACAAAAGACTCCATGGCCAAACCCTGGGCGGAGGGCAGGACAGCCATCTGGACATATTCTCGGCGTGTCGGAACGCCTTTTGAAGGGCCAAGCGCGGTAACAACGGTCAGCGTGTCGCCCACCGCCGGATCGACAATCTTGACCGTCCGGGTCGTTCCAGCGACGGCGGCTTTTAGGGCTGCGGGGCCACCGACATCATCTCGCGTGATCTTTATGTGTGTGGCTTGGGGCTGAGCGCCCGCCCCGATCGCTATCGTCCACATACCGGCTTGGCTGGACGCAAAGAACGGGACTCCAGTAGGGGCGGCGATACGAACTGCGGCGTAGTCAGCACCCCGAAATGCCTGAAGGCGCGAGAATTGCTTCAATCCGCGCGGAGCGCGTGACACGTTTAGCGTCGCTGGCGCGTCAAATACCACCCAGATTGCGCCGCCTCGCCGGAAAACGGCGGCACCATTTGGGTTCGCCCACGGGAAAGTCAGTAGGACCTGACCGCCAGCCAGATTGGCATCCATATGAACGACCCCGCCGGCTGGGATCGGGTTGGGCCGCTCGGGCTCGGGCTCGGCCGCAACTTGGGCTATTTCGGGTGGCGCAATCTCGGGCTCGGGGCGTTGGAAGAGATTTATGTAGGTGGCACCATCGGCGGTACCCACTTTAGCTTCGGCATCATCTGCTAGGGTAAGCACCAGCGACAGGCGACCGCCAACATGGCGAGCCTCGGCAGCTTTCAGCCATCGAGGTGGGTCAACGCGTAGACGCGCTAGATCGGGCTTGGCGTCGCGATTGAAGCTAATCGTTAGAACCTGCCCCGCGCGGCGCACAGATGATTTGGCACCGCCAATCCAATTCAGCTCGATCCTTGAAAATTCTTTCGCCTCACCGACCCGCACATCCAGCGCCTCGCGTGGAGCCGCACGGACCGGTGCCGCAAGTCCCGCAGGCGCAGCAACAGCGGCGATGCAGATCGCAGCGACACCGCAATGGAGAGCTTGCTTCAGACGCATCGGCTAGCCGGGCTTGACCGAGGGTGGGGTAACGGCCGGAGTTGTCTCTGCCTTCGCCTCGACAGCAGCAGCAGGTTTGGCCGCCGCCTTGGCAGGCGTTTTCTTTGCGGTCCCCTTTCGAGGTGCCGCCTTTGGCGGGGCGGGCTCAGCGGTTGGGTCGACCGAGGGCACCGACCGGGCCGGTACATTGGCGGAAGCTGGACTAGCGGCCTTATCGGCGGCGGCTGCAACAGCGCGAGCCGCCGAAAATCGATTTGAAAGGGCCTCGGTTAGGCGCTTTGCCTCAAGCGGCGGCATCTGAGCCAGGACCGCAGATAGGGCGCGTTCCTTCATCTTTGCTGCGATCGGCAAACGAACCACATCATCCAGCAAAACAAGGCGCGGTGCCGCATCCTTGGGCTTCATACCCTCGAAGACTTTTACCATCCGGTCGACCTCAGCCACCTGCTTGGCCTCCGCTTGCCCCATTAGGACCTGGATATCGGCCTTCAGGCCCGTCAGGTTCTTAAGCTTGGCATCAAGTTTAGCTTCAGCCGCTGCCATCAAGGCTAGCTGGGTACCCAAATCAGCCTCGCGCTGATCGAGTTGACCACGCCGGGCACCTAGACTCTGGAGAACTTGAAGCTCAGCGGGCGATAAGCCTGCGGCCTTGGCAAGCTCAGCGGCGGTCGGCGCGCAAACCGGGGCGGGCTTGGCCGCAGGTAACTTGGCAACTGCGTCTGCTGCCGCATCAGCTGCACTTACGGCCTTCGGCTCGGTCGTTCCGGGCCTCGTAGCCCCTTCCGCAAAAGCTTTTGCGCCAGAAACAAGATCGGGCCAGGCACGAGCGCCCGACACAGCATTGATCGCCAAGACGCCAGCTGCGGCGATGCCCACTAGAGGCAGTATCCGAGGAATGTTCTTCATTAACGACCGCCTTGGCCAACGCGACGACGCGGCACCGGCTCTTGATCAGCAACGGTTTCGAACAGGTCGTCGTCAAACTCGGGCATGTGTCTCGGTGCTACCTGTGCGCGGTGCAGGACCAATTCAGGCTCAGGCCGCGATCGAGGCGTGCGGGCTTCGGAAAGTAACGAACCCAGCCGCTTGGTGACCCGCTCGAAATCGGCACCAGTATCCTCGGCTTCGGTCGGGCGATCCGACCTTGCAACGGCAACCGGCGTCAGAACCGGCGCACCTTGAAGCTGGCGATCCAGGCGCGTCGTCAGCGCCCGCGCCTTCTCAATCCGGTCGGCCAGCGTATCGGTGGCTTCATCGGTCGCGGCGCGAAGATCAGCCAACCCTTGTTCAGCCCGGGCTGCAGCAATGTCCAACTCCGCCACTGCCTTGGCAAAGCCCTCATGGCTATCACGCAAAGCCTGCAAGCGCTTGTTCAAGTGCCACCCCATGACCAGCGCCGCCAGAAGCAGGCCAGCAAGTAACAGGTTCAGTGCAATGCCGATGATGCTCATGTGATCCTCGCAATATCTTGTTTGGTCTTGGCAGACAGCGGGGCTTCGACGCGGACTGCAATGTGCTGGTTCCGGCGACCCATACGCGCCTTGGTCAACGGGATTGTTCCCGCCCGTAATTCGATAAGGCTGTCAGGTGTCGCATTGAGCATGAGGGTCTCACCAACCTTAAGGTTGAGAGCTTGGTGAAGCGGTATCTGTTGCTCATCCAGAACAGCACGGACGTCGGTCTGGGTGGTCCACAGCTCCGTCGCCAAGTGGCCTTCCCAAATGTCATCGCGACCGAATTTCTCTCCCATAAACTGCTGCAACAGCATCTTGCGGATGGGTTCAAGGGTCGCGTAGGGCAGCAAGAGCTCAAGACGCCCACCACGGTCTTCAATATCGATGCGCAATTTCACAAGGATCGCAGCGTTGGCGGGCCTCGCTATAGCAGCGAACTGTGGATTGCTTTCCAGCCTGTCCAGAGTGAAGGTGACCGGCGTCAGTGGCGCAAACGCCTCTTGCGCATCGGCCAGGACGACCTCGACCATGCGCTGCACCAGAACCCGTTCGATCGTCGTGTAGGGCCGCCCCTCAATCCGCATCGCTGCCGTGCCGCGGCGACCACCTAAAAGCACATCGACGATTGAATAGACCAAGTTGGAGTCGACGTTGATGAGTCCGTAATTCTCCAACTCCTCAGCTTTGAAAATCGAGAGGATCGCCGGGAGGGGTATGGAGTTCAGATAGTCGCCAAACCGGATCGATGAGATGCTGTCGAGACTGACCTCGACATTATCAGAAGTGAAATTCCGAAGAGACGCCGCCATGTGACGCACCAGGCGGTCAAAGACGATCTCGAGCATCGGCAGACGCTCATAAGACACCGACGCCGAATTAATTATGGCTCGAATGCCGGCGTTTTCGTTGGCTTCCTCGTTCGACAGCTCAAAGCCCAGAAGGCTGTCGATCTCGTCCTGGTTGAGGATCCGTTCGCTTGCGGGCATGCCCTCGGCGGTGGCCTCTGGGTCCCAGGCGGCAGTCTCCGAACTCACGGCATTGGGGTCAGTTTCGTCGTCCATTGGGGGCATGCAACTGGGGACCGGCCCTAGTTGATCAGCATCTCCTCGATAAGAACGGCGTTCACCTTGGAGGGTGCGATCACCAGATTGACACGGCGCTGAATTTCGGTCCGCAGCTGATATGATCCCTGGGAGCCCTGTAAATCCTCAGGCCGAAGCTCGCGCAGAAAGGTCTGAAACATGTCCTGCAGGCGGGGCATGTTGGGTTCCAACATCTCCACGGTTTCCTGGTTGGGCACTTCCAAGGTGAGTTTCAGCTTCAAGAACGTCGGACGACCGTCAGCGGTTTGCATGTTCACCACCACGTTAGGTACGGTGTAGAATAGGACGCCGTCGGGGCCTTCGGTCACCACCGGACCGCCCTTTTCATCGCCCTTTTTCTCAGCGTGTTTTTCTTCTTTTTTCTTCTTGCCGTGCTCGCCCTTTTTCTCGGCGTGCTCCGCGTCCGGCTTGGGTTTTAGCAACATGAAAGCAGCGGTTCCACCGCCGCCTAGCACCAAGACCGCTGCGACGCCTGCGATGATGAGCATCTTGAGCGGCAGTTTCTTCTTGGCGGGCGCGCCCTCGCCTTCCTCGCCTTCGGGCACGTCGGAGTGAGAACCCTCCGGGGCCTTTTTGTCCTCTTTCTTGGACACGCGCGCGGCTCCTTAGACTCTTGACCCCTACCCATGCGGTGATCTTGGTTAAGGATCGGTTTTTTCCGGTCGGCCACAGGAGCGAAAAAGCACCCGGCAAATTTCGCCTGCTGAACGGCGTTAACCAACCTATTCATTGAACTTGTTGATATTTTCGCCTGGCCCGAACCTTGCATCGACTTCAGCCGTGAGCATGCCACCAAGACTCGGGTCAAAACCCAATGGATAACGCCCTTTATGTCGGACTATCGCGCCAGATGACCTTGCGCCGCGAGCTCGACATCGTGGCCAACAATATCGCCAATGCTGATACGGCCGGGTTCAAGGTGGAGAACCTACTGGTCTCCACCGCACCCATGGCGCCGGCCCGGACCCAGGACGGACCCAAGCCCGTCAAGTTCGTCCTCGACACAGGTGTTGGTCGCGACTTTGGCCAAGGCGGCATTAGTGCGACAGGCGCGCCGCTGGATTTGGCCATTGAGGGCCGTGGGTTCTTCAAGATCTCGACGCTCGAGGGTGAGCGTTACACCCGAGATGGCCGGTTTCGGTTGGGCGACAATGGCAAAATGGTCAATCAGGCGGGCCAATCTGTTCTGGATGAAGGCGGCGGAGAAATCCTTTTGGATGCCCAGAAGGGTGCCGTAAACATCGCTACAGATGGTTCAATCAGCCAGGGCTCCGAGCGAGTCGGCAAGGTTGGCATCGTCCAGTTTGACGCCCTCTCGGCGCTCGAAAAGACCGGCGACAATCTCTTTCGCAATGCGTCAAACGCAACACCGCAACCCGCATCAGACGCCTTAGTCCGTCAGGGCGCTCTCGAGGGCTCAAACGTCAATTCGATCAGCCAAATCACGCAAATGATGGAAGTGACTAGGGCCTATGAGTCGATGGCCAAAATGATGGATTCCACCGCTGACCTCTCCCGCCGAGCAATCGAGCGGATGGGTCGTGTGCAATAGGATAGTTTAGCAAATGCAAGCGCTTCGCACCGCCGCGACCGGCATGATGGCTCAGCAGCTGAATGTCGAGGTCATCTCCAACAACATCGCAAACATGAATACCGTCGGCTTCAAGCGCCAGCGGGCCGAGTTTCAAGATCTACTCTACCAGACCATGGAACGCGCCGGTGCCCAGTCGTCAGATCAGGGTACGGTTGTGCCGACCGGCGTGCAGATCGGGGCTGGCGTGAAGGCAGGATCGGTCTACCGGATCACCGAACAGGGCGCGATGACCCAAACCGGCAACAAGCTCGCTAATTGTTTGTATAGGGGGAACGATGTACTCATGGGTGTCTAAGTGAAACAAATTCTTATAGCTGATGTAAATCTTTTGACAATGAAACAAGGAAGATAAAGGAGTACTTACTTTCTTTCAACAACTTCTGTTCTATTTTTCCGGTAATGATATATGCGGGTTGGACTTATATAGTAAGTCTTTGGAATTTTTTGAGGTACTTTCTGCGGCGAGTACACTTTTTTAAGCCAAAACAGATGATATAAGATGGCCTCAAATTGCTTCTTATAAATAATTCTTCCTTTATCGAAAACAATACGACCGGTCTTGCCCTCCATAAGAATGAAATCGAAATGAACCCTTATCTCTTTTGATAGTTCGGCAGCCTTCATCAGATGGGTGAAGCTTTGCGTTTCAGACTCGATTTCCAATATTGATTTTCCTAATTTTAACTCATCCCATAGAAAGCTGCATTCATCAAAACAGTAGTGTTTGGGATCGCTTAGAATCAAACAGTAATCTTTGCTGCGTTTAAAATAAGTGTTAAGTGTTTCATTGTTTCTATACAAACAAAAGCAACCCGTTGTATAGTCATGACGTAAACTAATGAAATCGTAATTAGATAGCATCTCATTGGTTAAGAAATTCCTGATGTTCCCATAGATGACATCCAGATCACTATGACCCCAAAAGTCGTAGCCATCAATAAGTTCAGGAAAAATAAAACCGTATGCAGGTTTAAAGTCATTCAACTTATACGGGTAGTCTATGCTTACGGTAAATCCTAATTTCTGAGAAGCTAATGTTTTAAATTCTTCTAATTCTTTGTAAATAACTTTTACGTTCTTAGGTTTGTTATGTATGGTGCTTTGGTTATCAGTTATAATAAGGAAATCGACAGTTTTGTTGTAAGAACACGAATGTAAAAAGTATGGAAAATACCAGGGAAATGGGCCGTACCAACAATTAAGGATAGCAATAGTATTGTTGTAAAGCATGAATTAAAATTAAGTTTATATAGGTTGTAATTAAATATAAAATGAGGTTCTTGACGACCCATTTCTGCTGAATAGAATGTTTAATTAAAACTTAAATAGTATCCATAGGTTTACTTATTAATAGTTTTGAGTGTAGTATAAAGCTTACCCAAAGAATAGTTTTTACTTACAATTGTACCTTGATTATCGATAACAATATAAGTAGGAACGGCATCAACTTCGTATTGCTTAATAGTAGCTGAGTCAGCGATTAGCGAATACCAGGGTATTGACAATATGTTTTCTCTACCCCTCCAGTCATTCTCTTTTTTATCAATCGAAATTGAAATATAAACAATATTATTTGATACTTCATTTGAATGAATTTTTTTAAGCAGAGGCAATGCCTTAATGCATGGAAGACACCAACTTGCCCAAAAGTCTAAGACAATTGTCTTTCCTTTGAATTCTGTAAAGGAAACTATTTTGCTATTAATATCTTTCAAAGAAAACTGAAAGGCAGGCGTATTTTTTGTCGGCAGATTCTTTCTTTTGGTCTCATTTAAAAAAATAAAAGCTTGCCTACCGGAAATTGAATTTTTTATATTTTCTGGTAACCTTTCGTAAATAGACTTTCGCTCATCAAAATATCCATGATTAATATAATAATAATTCACGTATGCTAATAAATAATCTCCGAACATTTTTTGGTCAATTGCCTCATTGACTGTTTTTAATAAAGCCTTTTCAGTGATAGTAAAGCTGTCAATTAGATTTAAGTATAATTCTAAATCTTCATTTTTTGAAGCAAGTTCAATCTTGTTGCTTAATTCCCAAAAACGAGTGCTATTTTTATAATTAAGCGTATCCCTAAAATAATTGCCTAAATCATTTTCAGTTGTACCGCTTGCAGTGAATTTACTTTGATAAATATATTTAATTCTAATTTCCCCCGGCTGAACATAAAACGCATTATCGTAATAGTCGCCATTAATTAAAAAATGTAATTGTTCTAATGATTTAGTAAATCCTGAAAAGTAAAATTTGCCTAATCTAAAGGGTATATAAACTAATACTGATTTATCTTTTGAATAAACCTTTATACTTCCGCTATCTATCCCTGACACTTCTCCCTCTACGATAAAAACAGAATCAATTTTTAAATTTAAATGATAAGGATCCGGTCTTACTGTATCGGTTATTGTAATGTTTTGTCCCTTTATTTTAGGCAAAAAGCAAATACTTAAAAAAATACAAATTAGAATTTTAAGGTATATTATTTTCATCAGAAACATTTTAGAGGTAAAATTGAGGTTTTCTTAAAATTTAAGAAAACCTCAATTAAATTTTATGAGGCACTGCAAGAACTAGATCCTGTGCCACCCGAAGTGCAACCATAGTCTGTTTTGTCTTCAAGACCTTTGCAGGTGCAATTACCGGAACAACAACATGCATAATATCCACTACCACATGAAACCGAGCAAATTGGGCCGCTACCCGCCATAATCTGCTTCATTTCTGCTCTGCTCAACTTTCCTTTAATGTTGGCAAGACTCATTTTTTGAGTTTTCATTTGTTTAAAAGTTTTTGATTTAGATAATTTGTTTGTGCCTGGGCTTTTAGCATCACAAGCTTTGGCCGCCCTACTCCCGAACTGCAGACTCGGGATAGTACCGCAAGGCTTTTCTCTCAGGGTACTATTCCGAAAGAAAATATTGTAAATCCTCAATGTTGTAAGCATCGGGGAGTTGATATCCGTTTATAAAAATGGTTGGGGTAAAGCTAATCCCCACAGCTTTGCACCATTTGTCCATCGCCTCAATTTTATTGCCTTGTTTTAATAGCTCACCATTCATGGGGTATTTTGCAGCAAAGCGTTTATAATCCTTTGTCTCTGCTAAATACCAATCGTCTAATGGGTAATATCTATTTTTTTGACACA
>JANPNB010000234.1:0-8047 GCA_031427275.1 Alphaproteobacteria bacterium
CCATGTTCTTGGAGCGCTCACGCACCGAGACGATGTCGCCGACCTTGACCCGGTAAGAGGCGATATTGACCTTCTTGTCGTTGACCAACACGTGGCCGTGGTTGACGAACTGACGCGCGGCAAACACGGTCGGCACGAACTTGGCGCGGTAAACGATGGCGTCCAGGCGGCTTTCCAACAGGGCGATCAGGTTTTCCGAGGCATTGCCCTTACGGCGTGCGGCTTCGGTATAGGTGCGGCTGAACTGCTTTTCAGTCAGGTTGCCGTAATAGCCCTTCAACTTCTGCTTGGCGCGCAGTTGTAGGCCAAAGTCCGAGACCTTCTGCTTACGGCGTTGACCATGCTGGCCGGGGCCATAGGCGCGGTTGTTGATCGGAGATTTCGGACGACCCCAGATGTTCTCGCCCATCCGGCGGTCAATTTTATACTTCGCGGAATGCCGCTTAGACATGAGTAGCTCTTTTCAGTTCGACCCGGGCCGGCACCTTCATAAGCGAAGCTGCGATTTCAACGGCGGCCTGCAAGTCACCCGTCATAGGTTCACGGTCCCGAACGGCGAACCGTCGGGCGCGAAGGGGCGGTGTATGATGGCAGAGAGCCACAGAGTCAACCTTTTGCGACCCTCAACCTGGGTGGCTTGCGCCATGGGCACAGGGGTGTGAAGCTCCACCTCACATTGGAGAACCGTCGGATGAGACAGGCCACCCTAGTCGCTTACCTCTCATTATTGGCCGCCCCAGCCTGGGCACAAACCATGCCCGGCACCCTGCCGCCCGGCATGGGCCAATCGGGCCACATGAACCACGCCATGCCCGCCGTCTACGCTGGACAAGCTGACAAGCCCGGCGCACCGGTCTTCACCGGCCTGGGGATCCATCACCATGCGATCACAACCACCAATCCGGAAACCCAGCGGTTCTTCGACCAAGGCGTCAATCTGCTGTTCGGCTTCAACCATGCCGAGGCCATTCGCTCGTTCAGGGAGGCCGCGCGCCTGGACCCTGATTGCGCCATGTGTTGGTGGGGCGTGGCCATTGCGCTCGGCCCCAACATCAACCTGCCAATGCCGCCCGATGCCCTGGCCCCGGCGCTTGAGGCCCTTGGCAATGCCAAGGCGCTGGCCTCAAAGGCTTCCCCCGCCGAGCAAGCCTGGATCGCGGCCCTCAACCAACGCTATTCAGCTGACCCGAAATCCGACCGCCATCTGCTCGATGAGATCTACGCCCAGGCTATGGGCAAGCTGGCTCAGGATTACCCAGACGACCTCGACGCCGCGACCTTCTATGCCGAAGCCCTGATGGACACCCAGCCCCTGGGACTATTGGCAAGCCGACGCCGCCACGCCCAAGGGTCATGGCGCAGAGATCGTCGCCACCCTTGAAAAGATCATTGCGACTGAGCCCAATCACCCTGGGGCACTGCATCTCTACATCCACGCCGTTGAGGCTTCCACAACGCCGGAGCGCGCCGAGGCCGCCGCTGACCTCCTGCTGGTCCTGATGCCCCAGGCCGGCCATATCGTGCATATGCCTGGTCACATCTATTACCGGGTTGGTCGCTATGCCGACGCCGCGCGGGTCAATGAAATGGCCGCCCTGGTCGATGAAACCTACATCGCCGCCTGCAAGGCCCAGGGCTATTACCCCGCCGGCTATTACGGCCACAACATCCACTTCCTCTGGACATCAGCGGAGATGGAGGGCCGCGCTCAAGTCTCCATCGACGCCGCGCGGCGGCTGGTGAAAGCGGTCAATGCCGAGCAACTGGCTAAGACCCTACCGTCTGGCGAACTCTACGCCTTCACGCCGATCGTCACCCTGGTCCGCTTTGGCAAATGGGACGCGGTGCTGGCGCAACCCGCCCCGGCCCCCGAGCTAAAACTCGACACCGCCGTCTGGTACTATGCACGCGGCTTCGCCCACGCCAATCTCGGAGACCTCAAAGCGGCCCGTGCCGACCGCGCGCAGCTACGCAAAATCACCACCGGCGATTTCGCACGCTATGAGGCAGCAGGCCTGCCCGCCCAGACCATGACCAAGCTCTCCCTGGCGCTCCTGGACGGCGAGATTGCGCGGAAGTCAGTTGGGGCGACAGCAGCGATCAGGCATTTTCGGCACGCTGCGACCCTGGAACATGCCCTGCCCTATACCGAACCCAACTGGTGGCATCAGCCGGTCAGCCATCTCTTGGGCGCGGCCCTGCTTGAAGCCGGTCAAGCCAAGGACGCCGAGACGGTCTACCGTGAGAGCCTCAAGAACTATCGCCGCGACGGTTGGGCGCTCTTCGGCTTGGCCCAAACCCTCACGGCCCAGGGGCGTACGGCGGAGGCAGAGTCCACGTCTCAGGAGTTCAACTCAGCCTGGGTAGCCAGCGACGTAAAGCTGCAGTCTTCGCGGTTCTGAGGTCAGGGGCGGTCCTTGACCTGCCGCTTCACCATCTTCTCCAACACCCGCCCTCGCCCCCGCGATAACGCCGTCACCACGCCGCGAAAGGTGCGCACCTCCTGATCGGAGAACCGCGCCCGACTGAGCGCCGATCGCAGGTTCTGCACCATCGACGGCTTCTTCTCCGGCGGATGGAAGAACCCTGCCTCGTCCAGCTCGCGCTCAAAATGCTCATAGAGCCCCAGCATCGCTGAGGTTTCGGCCGGCGGCGGCGCATCCCGAAACATCTCCGGCACCCCCGTCGCCTGGGTCATCCGCCACTCATAGGCCAAGATGATCACCGCCTGCGCCAGGTTCAGCGACCGGAACCGCGGATCAATGGGCAGGGTCACCACGGCTTGGCATAGCGCAATGTCGGCCGTCTCCAGCCCCGCCCGCTCTCCGCCGAACAGCAGGCCCGTCGCCCGGCCCTCGCCAAACTCCCGGACCAACTCAGTGGACGCCTCACGTGGCGTCAGCACAGGCAGCTGCAATTCCCGTGGCCTAGCCGTCGTCGCATAGACCAGATGCAGATCGGCAATCGCCTCTGCAACACTGTCATAGACTCGCGCGGCATTGAGCGGCCATTCCGCCCCCGATGCGGTTGCCCAGGCCCGCTCCTGCGGCCACCCGTCGCGCGGACTGACCAACCGCAAATCAGCCAAGCCAAAGTTCGCCATGGCTCGCGCCACCGCCCCGATGTTCTGCGGCAGTTGCGGCTTATCCAGAATGATGGCGGGCGGCATGGCGGTCATAGCGTGCTTTTCAACCGCCCAATCGTCCCATGGCAAGCTATCTTGCGCAGATCGCCCCTTTGCGGCGTCGACCAACGCCGTTTATACCCGTTGCAAATTCCATTATTACGCCCCCGGAGCGCCCGTCCCTCATGGCTAAGATCAAAGTCGCCAATCCTGTCGTTGATATCGATGGGGACGAGATGACCCGCATCATCTGGGATTGGATCAAGGATAAGCTGATCCATCCCTATCTCGACATCGACCTGGCCTATTTCGACCTCGGCATGGAGCATCGCGACGCCACCGACGACAAGGTCACCATCGAGTCCGCTGAGGCGATCCTGAAGTACGGCGTCGGCATTAAGTGCGCGACCATCACGCCTGATGAAGCCCGGGTGAAAGAATTTGGTCTGAAGAAGATGTGGAAGTCGCCCAACGGCACCATCCGCAACATCTTGGGCGGCGTCGTCTTCCGTGAGCCGATCATCTGCAAGAACGTGCCGCGCCTGATCCCGGGTTGGACCCAGCCGATCATCATCGGCCGCCACGCCTTTGGCGACCAATACCGCGCCACCGATTTCCTGGTCCCAGGCCCTGGCAAAATGACCATCAAATGGGAGGGCCACGACGGCCAAACCATCGAGCATGAGGTGTTCGACTATCCGAGCTCCGGCGTGGCCATGGCCATGTATAATCTCGACGACTCCATCCGCGAATTCGCTCACGCCTCGCTCGCCTACGGGCTCGACCGCAAATACCCAGTCTATCTGTCCAGCAAGAACACGATCCTGAAAGCCTATGACGGTCGGTTCAAAGATATCTTCCAAGAGATCTTCGACGCTGACTATGCGGCCAAATACAAAGAGGCTGGCATCACCTATGAGCACCGCCTGATCGACGACATGGTCGCCTCGGCGCTGAAATGGTCCGGGGCCTTCATCTGGGCCTGCAAAAACTATGACGGCGACGTGCAGTCCGACCAAGTGGCCCAGGGCTTCGGGTCGCTCGGCCTGATGACATCAGTGCTGATCACCCCGGACGGCAAGACCATGGAGGCCGAAGCCGCCCACGGCACCGTCACCCGCCACTTCCGCCAGCACCAAAAGGGCGAGAGCACATCCACCAACTCCATCGCCTCAATCTTCGCCTGGACACGCGGCCTCGAACACCGCGCCAAGCTGGACGGCAATGCCGAGCTCGACCGCTTCGCGCGAACCCTGGAGCGCGTCTGCGTCGAGACCGTAGAAAGCGGCTCGATGACCAAGGACCTGGCCCTCCTGGTCGGCGACAGCCAAGGTTGGCTGACCACCGAAGGCTTCATCGACAAGGTCGCCGCGAACTTGGGCAAGGCGTTGGCGGCGGGGTAGGCGGCACTCGAACGTCACTCCCACCGTGTCATCCCAGTTTCCCTTCTAAGGGAAGACCAGGACCCACACGCGTGGGATGTGCTGGATAGATCGGTGTCCTATGGGCAAGCGCGTAAACACCCACATTGACCACGCCACAATCGTCACATATATCTGACATATGATCGAAATTCGCCGCGCTGAGCGGTTCATTTCATGGCTCAGTTCTTTGCGGGACGCGCGAGCCGTCGCCAAGATCGCCATCCGAATCAAGCGGATGGGGAATGGCAACTTCGGTGACGTTGCACCCGTGGGTGAGGGCGTAAATGAGATGCGGATAAATTATGGTCCGGGCTACCGGGTCTATTTTGTGCAACGCGGCGAGGTAGTGGTCATTTTATTGTGCGGGGGCGACAAGTCGACCCAGAGCCGGGATATTGCCGCCGCCAAGGCCTTGGCCAAGGAGATTTGAGATGGCGTTAGAGACAAAACTCTTCGATGTAGCCGAGGTGCTTTCGGACGACGAGCGCATCGCCGCATATCTCGAGGAAGCCTTCGCCGACGGTGATCCCGTTCTCATCACCTCGGCCATCGGCGACGTAGCGCGCGCGCGCAACATCACCGCCATCGCCCGTGATACCGGCCTGACCCGCGAAACCCTCTATCGCGCCTTCTCGCCGGAGGGCAATCCAACCTTGGCCACCATGGCCGCAGTGGTGAAGGCTCTCGGCTTCCAACTCGCAATCAAACCATTAGCCTCCTAAACCCTCGAATTCAGCAACTCCCGCACCACCGACGGCCCGCGCGCGAACATCGCTAGCGACTCAGCTGATGCCCCCATCGCCCAGAACCATAGTGCGTGCTCTCGCAGCTCGTTGAGAGTCCCGGCACTTACGGAAAGGTGATTAGATCAAGGGTTACGACCTAAATCAGCCCTTCACTCACCACCCGAACGCAGTGGCAGTATTCGAATACGGGTTCGTGGCGGGCTCACTGTGACCAGGGCCCCTTGCTCAAGATCGCCTTCCGCTTGACTCAGAGCGGTCAGTAGCAAACCACCGATCACCTCGAACCGCACATCATCAGCTCGTATCTGCACTACACTTGGCTTCTTGCCTTGGGTTGCCGCAAGTATTTCGCCAAAATCCAGATCGTGGGTCAGGACAACCAAATTGTTCCGCCGGGCATAGCTCATGATCTCGATGTCAGGTGCACCGGCGGCTCCGACCTGCGACCAATGCGTCGCCTCGATGCCCTCTTCCCCCAGAAATGAAACCCAGCGTGGCGACAAATTCATATCTATCAGGAGTTTCATTCCCCAGCGAGCAACACCTCGCGCTCCTCCGAGCGCCACGCGGCGTAGCGAAGCGCCTGCAAGATGTCTTCGCGTTCCAGATAGGGATACTCGGCCAATAGCTCATCTACAGTGCGACCGACGCCAATTTGCCCGACCAACATCGCCACGGTAACCCGCAGCCCCCGCACACATGCTTTGCCGCCCATAACAGCGGGGTCTTGGGTTATGCGATCCAACGACTCCATGGGTCAAAACTCCGAGTTTGTTGAGCTTGACTAGCATATCGTCCGCTCATCGTCGCCCCTCACTACACAGGATTACCTTCACTCAGCCCACTCAGGCCAACAGCCCTCTACCGCGACGCCGTCCGCGTCAGCTCAACCTGCCCCAGCGCCGTCTGCACCGCGTCGTGATAGTCAAATACGCTTAGGCCCTTGCCGGTTGCGGGGCCGGCGGCCTTGCGCCCACACACCCGTTCCAACAGGTCATAATCGTCCAAGCCCGGCTCTAGAAACTGCCACGTGCCCGGCGTCTCCACCGCGCGCACGGTCTCGCCCTGCGCACTGACAAATCGCCTGGCCAAATCGCGCGACTGGCTGACTCCACAAACGAACTCGCGTCGATAGGCCACCATGGTTGCGCCATCCATCGGTTGGGCGACGATCAGATAGACCCAGGCCCGCAGATAGGGTCCCTCGCGCTCCACGGTGGAGGTGTCATAGACCAGCGCGCTACGGCCCTTGTGGAAGCTGGCCACGGCAAACGGCGCGGCCACGGCTGACCCGGCAAACCCGGCCAGTGCCGTCAGTACGGCGAGACTCAACACGAAACGACGCATGTTCAGGTTCCTCTTTCCAGAACCAATCTGCGTGCTTTTGGCACGCGCGGCCCCGTTGAACGCCCTGTGCTACAAACTTCGCGCCAGCATCTCGCCCATCTTTCGGGTCGAGCCGCCGACGCCTTCACTTAGCAAGATCTGGTCGGCTGGCCAAGAACGCGGCCTTCTCCGCCGCGCTCAGCACCTTGCCGCGCTTTTGACGGCTGACCTTGGGCGTTGGCGGCTCAAAGGTTTTCGGCACTTTTTTCTTGGACCCCTTCAGGTCAGACAGGCGGGTCTTGGCGTGCGGCGGTTTCACAGGCGCTGGCCTCCGTTAGCGGTCGATCTTTCAAGCCATTGCCAAGCAACCGGCGTCAAGAGGCATCCAAGCCGTTCATGGGGAGCGGGGCCGCACCTATTCAGGCCACCGAAGCTGCGAAGGCGCTGCGTTTGCGACGTACCGCGAGCGCCGTCATGCCAAAGCCCAGGCTCAGCAGAGCCTCGCCCATGCGACTGTTCGGAAGACACCAACTCGACGGCTGCACGCAAGCCGGACTTCGATCCTAAAACCAGAGACCCAGAAGCACCGATCTATCCGGCCAACCCCCGCGCGTCTGGATCCCGGACCCGTCGCTGACGCGCCGTTCCGGGATGACACGAAGGGGTTGGCTGTGCCGCACTACCCACAACACCGTCCCGTCTAGACAATCCCCCCCAACTGCCCTCTCCTGTCGCCAATAGTATCAGGGCGGAAATACATGGCGACCACAGACACCCCCGCGACGGGTCACGAACCCGTTGTCGATGCACGGACCTACGGGTTCCTGGCCTTCATGATCGTGCTGAACGTCCTCAACATCCTTGATCGTCAGTTGCTGCCGACCTTCGCGAATGAGATTAAGGCCGAATTGCACCTCAGCAACGGCCAGTTTGGTCTGCTCACCGGCATCATGTTCGTGCTGCTCTACGGCCTCTTGAGCCCGTTCATGGGTCTGATCGCCGACGCGGTCCACCGGCCAAGGTTTGCAGCCTTTGGCGTCGGGCTCTGGAGCCTGCTGACCGCAGCCTCGGGCTTGGCCCACAGTTTCGCGACCTTGGCCTTGCCGCGCATTTTCATCGGCGTGGGTGAGTCGACCCTAACCCCCACAGCGCTTTCCATGCTGGCAGACCGCTTCCCGGCCCGTCGCCTGGGCTTTGCCTCGGGGGCCTATTATGCGGGCGTGCCCTTGGGCTCAGGTTTGGCCTTCTTCGTGGCGGCGCTGTTTGGCCCGACCATCGGCTGGCGCAACTGCTTCCTGGTCATCGGCGGGATCGGCGTCTGCCTCTCCCTGATCCTCGCCACGCTGAAGGACCCACGCGGCGTCACCGCCAGCACCGGCAAGAGCCCCGGTGAAGCCATCAAGGGCATGCTGGCCCTGCTGCCCGAA
>JANPNB010000235.1:0-3054 GCA_031427275.1 Alphaproteobacteria bacterium
AAGTGCGATTGGTCAGCGAGCGGGCCCAGGCTCGCCATGCTGGCATGCCCTATGATCCCGACAGGGTCACGCTGTTGGAGACCCTGCATCGGGAACTTCGCTCAACGGCACCCATCACACGCCTGACCCAAGGTCGCACGGCGCAGGGACGGGCAAGCTTGAGCTTTTTCGAAGCCTATTTTTCTAACTTTATCGAAGGGACCGAGTTCGAGGTCGGCGAGGCCTCAGACATCGTCTTTCGCAATGTCATTCCTCGCGACCGACCAACCGACGCCCACGACATTTTGGGGACTTGGCGTCTGGTTTCAGATCCTATCGAAATGGGGCGTACGCCACGCGATCAGGCCGGATTGTTCGACCTGCTGAAAAGTCGGCATGCGACCTTGATGGCTGCGCGACCCGACAAAAGCCCCGGAACTTTCAAGCAGACGGCAAATCGCGCCGGGCAAACAATATTCGTCGATCCAGACCTTGTTGAGGGCACCTTGGTCCGCGGCTTGGATTTCTATCGCAGCCTCGAATCGCCGTTCGCGCGGGCGGTCTATATGATGTTTTTGGTTTCTGAAGTTCACCCGTTTGCTGACGGGAACGGTCGCATCGCGCGGGTCATGATGAATGCCGAATTGGTTTCCGCCGGCGAGGAAAGGATCATTATCCCCACTATTTTTAGGACCAACTACCTCAGCGCGCTCAAGGCGCTCTCCAACGTTGGAAACCCTACGCCGTTGGTGCGGACCTTGGATTTTGCACAAAAATGGGTAGCCGCAGTGCCCTGGCTTAGTCTGGATCAGGTTCAAGTGGTGTTGACCGCTTGCGACGCCTTTATGGACCCCGCAGTGGCCGATGATCTCGGCGTGCGCCTCAAACTGCCGGACGCGCACTTGGGGTGACCCAACGAGCATGTTTCAGGTACTTTGAAACGAAATGAGCATCAAAGATTCGTTATTTCTGATTTCATCTGGACGTGGTCGAAACCTGCAACGCTCCGCATTCGGAGAGCGGCCGGCGGGCGTGCTCGGTCCCGCCGCTTCGCGGCTCCTGCGGGTCCGCCCCTTGCGGGCGCCTTTGGGGCACCGCCGGCCGCTCGACGGCGCGTCCCGCCACGCGCGATGCGCGGGCTCCTTGCAGCCTATTCTTGATGAGATGCGAGTTTGAGAGGTCGCATATCCATGGCAAGTCCTGCGGGCTCCGCCGTAGGCACCAAGGACTTCCGCCGCCTCTATGCCAGGAGGAGATTCACGCACCTCTCTCGAAGAGTTCGCCCAAGCCAAGGCCGACTTTCTCGGCGACCTGAATGCGATTCATCCCTTCAGAGAGGCAAGCGCTAATCTGGCTCAAAGTCTCTTGAGGCGGTCAACCTCCACGGGGCCTGGGTTTGTCGCGCGGCCGGGGGCCGGTTTCTGCAGACCGATCCATGGGGCAGGAAAATCCGAGATGCTCTGACGGGGCGCTTCCGGTGTCAGAAGCGCGCCGTCAGGGCAATGGAAAGAGTTGGGCTCACCATGACAGATCAGATTGACCGCAGATTCGATGAGTAGTGACTACGACGAACGCTGTGCCGCAGCATGCCGCCTGCACGACCGACACGGCTTAGGTGCGCTTAGGGACTTTCCCATTGGCGGTCATGGCGAGCAATATCGCGCGTCCCTCTGCCTCATCTTTGACCGGCTTCCAGATCACAACCCGGTCACCCTGGCGTACAGTAACGGCAAACGGCGTCGATTCTTCGGGTGTCGGAGTGAGTTCAAACTGGGAGCTCCTCACCTTGCCGGGGGCCAGAGCGCTATTCGGCGAAGCAGACGCCGGTTCGCCGCAAGCGGACACTCCGAACTTCGCCCGAGCCGTTGTCCGTCTCCCGAAGCAACCGAAACTGCAGGGCGGCGGTCGCCTCGGCCTTCAATCAGTGTCGCGGGGGCGGGGTGACGATTACGGTCGCGCCGCCGGTCGCACCGGTCCGTCCAGTGTTCCCGGTATCGCCGGTCGACCCCCTGGCACCGGTATCCCCGGTATCCCCGGTCGCGCCAGTATTGCCGGTGTCGCCAGTGCTGCCCGAAGCGCCAGTATTGCCGCTCGCGCCAGCGGCCCCTGGAGCGCCGGCAGGTCCCGGAGGTCCGGCAACGGGAGCCGCTGGTGCCGCGGCGGGAGCGGGCGTGGAATTATTGCAAGCGTTTAAGGCGAGCGCAGCGGCCACGAGGGCTGCCGATGTCAGATACTTCATGGTCGCGTTTCCTATGTCTGCCCCCGTGCCGAAGGCGAGCTAATCCAATGGCTTGTATTTTTTAGCGTGTCGCGAAGGGCAATGGCGGCCATTGGCTGACCACCATCATCCTAACAGAACCGTTGGCGCGGATTTGGGTTCCGGTGCCGCTTCGAAACGCCTGGTGCGGGAGGCCAGCTCTGACCCGCTGCTCTGCGATGGCTGCGGTGGGTCCTACGACGCGATGCGCCGGTCGAGGCGCGGACAACGCCCGGGACACCATGAACGAGCACGGCGGTGGGCTGACCGTGGAGACCGCGAACAGTCATCTCGATGACGACTATGCGAAGGCCAACGCCGACACCAGAGCAGGCCAGTACATCATGCTGACCGTGACCGACACCGGTGGCGGCGTCTGGCGGAGGACTCTCCCGACAACCGCACGATCACCTTGGCCTATCTGGAGGACATGCCCTACCAGGTCGAAATCGCCGTCACCGGGGCCATGGCCTGTGAAATGTTTGAGGTTGGGCGCTACGATCTTGTCCCGATGGACCGGCAAATGCCGATCATGGATGGCTTGACCGCCACGCGGACAATATGAGCTTGGGAACAGACCAACGATTGGCCGCCCACGCCGATCATCGCCGTGACGGCGTCTGCCTTGAAGGGGGATCGAGAAACCTGCCTGGCGGCAGGATGCACGGCCTTCTTGACCAAACCCATCAAACAAGAGGTGCTGCTGCAAGCCATCCGGGAGCATTCCATGATCGCGGCGCCATCATCGCCAGAGGATGGCGGACCGAGGGAAACTACGTCGCTGGCGAGCCGGTAATTGGCGGAACGAACCCCCGCCT
>JANPNB010000236.1:0-2159 GCA_031427275.1 Alphaproteobacteria bacterium
GACATCTCGCGGCTGTGGACCTTTACCAACTTCTCGGGTGAGGCGGGCGGCAATGTGTTCCCGGCCAGCGACAACATCGGCTATCTGTTCCTTTTGTGCCTGCTGCTGCCGGTCTATACGATCACCGGTTATGACGCCTCGGCCCATACCTCGGAAGAAACCAAATCCGCCGCGACCTCCGTGCCAGAGGGCATCGTCTCTGCGGTGATCTGGTCGTCGCTGATCGGCTGGATCATGATCTGCGCCATCACTCTGGCGATCCCGGACCTTGGCGTCGCGGCTGGCCAAGGCTGGACGATGTTCTACGCCACCATGGACGCGATCCTGCCCGCGGGCCTGAAGAACGTGATCTATCTGGGCATTCTGATCACCCAGCTACTGTGCGGTCTTGCCACGGTCACCTCGGCCTCGCGCATGCTGTTCGCCTTCTCGCGCGATGACGGGGTTCCCGGTGTGTCCAAGGTGCTGTCCTCGGTCTCGCCCAAGTACCGCACCCCGGTCAATGCGATCTGGTCGGCCACCGTCCTGGCCATCCTGTATGTGATCCTTGCCATGTCGATCAAGGTCGCCGGCACCTCGATCTATGTGATCGTGGTGAACTCGACGCTGGTCTTCCTGTTCTTGTCGTTCACCGTGCCGCTGGTTGCGGGCTTCTTCGCCTATGGCACCGCCAAATGGCCAAACCCCGGCCCGTGGGCGATGTCCGAAGGTCTGTACAAACTGGTCACCGTTCTGTCGGTCGTCGGCATGGCCGTGATCGTGTTCATCGCGACCGCCGCTCCGAACGAGCGTGTGCTGTACGTCGTCGTCGGCTTCATCGTTCTGGCATTCGTCATCTGGGTGCTGTTTGAAAACCGCCGCTTCCAGGGCCCGCCGATTGGCGACGAGGTCAAGAAGCGCGCGTCGGCGATTGCCGCAGCCGAGGCCGCCGTAGGCCAGAAGGTCTGACGGCCAGAGGGCCTTTGCTCAAAAACAAGACGGACCGGGGGACAACCCCGGTCCTTTTCCATTGACGCAAGTCCCCAGGCTGCGCCACCTTGGCCCCCATGACCTACCTTCTGCTCAAAGCTGCAATCTCGGGCATCCTGATCGCCTTGGCCTCCGAAGTTGCGCGGCGCTATGCCGGTTTCGGCGCGCTGATCGCCTCCTTGCCGCTTGTGTCGGTGCTGGGGATGATCTGGCTGTGGCGCGACACCCATGACCCCCTGCGGCTGGCCGACCATGCCCAAGGCACGATCTGGTTTCTGGCCCCGTCGATCCCGATGTTCTTCACCATTCCCTTCATGCTGCGCGCGGGCTTTGGATTCTGGACCAGCTTGATTGCCGGCTGCGCCCTGACAGTTGTGCTGTATCTTGCCATGATCTGGCTTGGGCCGCGCTTTGGGCTAAAGCTTTAGCAGGCCTGCCAAACCCCGCCCGACCCGCGCGGCAAGGTCCGGGCAGGGAGCGCTGCCTGACGCCGTGGCCCGCGACCGCGCGCGCCATCTTGCGGCCAATGTTGGCCTTATCCGGCCAAATACGCCGGGCCTGCCGCTGCAAATGACCGGGGTGCGGGTCCGTCGGTCTTTCCCCTGACCCTGACCCTGATCCTGATCTGGGACGCCATCCTGCACGAGGTGCGCAACCACTCTGCCAGCGTCACCCTGCAAATCGCGGGACAAGCGCGGGGGGTTGTTGGCCGGATCCGCTTTGATCTGAACCCTGGCGAAGCCCGGCCGCTGGTTCTGCGCCCCGCGCCGCAGGGCCAGGGCCACCGCGGCCCAGGGGCAAGGCCGCTTCGGGGCGATCTGACCGCTGTCTTTCACCGGTTTCGCCCCAATGGCCCCTTGCGCCCCGGCGCGCGCTGGATATAACCCGCAAAGTTTTGCGCAAGCACCGGGGGCCGCCATGCCGAAAAGAACCGACATCAAGTCGATTATGATCATCGGTGCCGGCCC
Organism: Alphaproteobacteria bacterium; assembly: GCA_031427275.1. GTDB lineage: Bacteria > Pseudomonadota > Alphaproteobacteria > Caulobacterales > Caulobacteraceae > Phenylobacterium. The sequence goes on from JANPNB010000236.1 coordinate 1,938, forward strand.
TATCGTGATCGGCCAGGCCTGCGAGTTCGACTACTCTGGCGCCCAGGCCTGCAAAGCCCTGCGTGAGGAAGGGTATCGGGTCATTCTGGTGAACTCCAATCCCGCCACCATCATGACCGATCCGGCCATGGCGGATGCTACCTACATAGAGCCCATCGAGTGGCAGACCGTAGCCCGCATAAGTGAAGTTGAAAAACCCGATGCCCTGCTGCCTACCATGGG
>JANPNB010000237.1:0-18093 GCA_031427275.1 Alphaproteobacteria bacterium
CTCTGCGACAACGGGCCAATCTCCTCCACCGCAACGCCCAGATAGCGCGCAATGTTCTCCAGAAATTGCCCCGAGCCGTTGGGCTGACAGTCTGATTAAGCTCTCAGGCTACGAGGTCGAGACCTTGCAAAAGCGACTCTCCGAAGTGGTGGAACGCCGCATGCAAGCCGAGATGAAACTGGTTTTGTTGGAAGCGCAGGGCGAGTCCGAAGCCGCCCATGCCCTACGTGACGCCGAGGCCGGGATGTACCAGATCGGCTTCCTTGAGGGACTGCGCATTCGCAAGGCTTTGGCTCAGCTCGAAATCGACCGGATCAGCCTCGAAGAGGTTGGCGCGCGAGACGCCCTGGCGCTGGCCTTCGAAGACCAGAAGAAATACGAACAAGTCGCCGAGAACATGCGATTGGCTCGGATCAAGGAAGCCGCCCGCCGCGACACCGCAGCCCTGGACGAAATCGGCCTGCGCCGCGCGGCAGGGCGATGAGTCCTATTCAATCCTCCCCCAGCGCGGAGCGCGATTTGGGGGAGGGGGACCGCAAAGCGGTGGAGGGGGTTGCAGCCCACGGTCTGCGCGGGCCACCCCCACAGTCCCTCCGGGACAGCTCCCCCAAAAGGGGAGCATTTGGAGCTCTCGACCGCCGCGCCGTCCTTGTCTCGGCCCTTGCGCTTACCGCTTGCCGACCCAAAGCCCAGGCTCAGGCGATAATTCTTCCGCCGCTCAGATCGGTCGCCGGCTTTCCCGTCGGCACCTGTGTCCAGGCCGCGCACCTGACCGACCCGGCTCTGTCGCAGCTGATTGCGACCCAAGCTTCACAGCTCACCGCCGAGTGGGAGATGAAGATGGAGTACATCGTTCAGGACGATGGAACCCTGCGGTTTGACGCGCCCGACGCGATCGCGGCCTTCGCCCGCGTCAACGACCAAAGACTGTTTGGTCACACCCTGGTTTGGTATGCCCAAAAGCCCAAGACCTACATAGAACATGCAACAAACATACAGGCCTTTTCTCGGTCATTCGGCGAATATATCCGCACGGTGGTGGCAAGATACCGCGGCATTACGTCAGGATGGGACGTGGTCAATGAGGCGGTGGCTGAGGACGGCAACGGCTGGCGCGACAGCCTGTGGAGCCAGGTGCTTGGGCCCTTGGATCACATGGTCGCGGCCTATCACCACGCCCATGACGCCGACCCTAATGTGCCACTATTCCTCAATGATTACAATCTCGAAAGCCTGCCGGCTAAGCGAAAGACCTTCCTGAAATTGGCCGAGACCCTGCTCAAGGCCGGTGCTCCACTCTCGGGCTTAGGAACCCAGACCCACATCAATGCGGACCTGCCGCCTGGGGCACTGACTGCCGCCATCAAGGACCTCGCAAGCCTAGGTCTCCCGATCCACATTTCCGAAATGGACGTCTCAATTGTTCGCGCTAAAGGTCTGATAAAAAACAGATTAGAGCTGGCTGATAAACAGTCAAAACTCTATGCGGAGGCTGCGCAAGCCTTCTCCGACCTGCCTGCATCCCAACGCTTCGCCTTCACCCACTGGGGTCTGCGCGACGCCGACTCCTGGCTAAGGCGGGAGGATGCCACCGACACCCCCCTGCTGTTTGACGACACCGGTCGCGCCAAGCCCGCCGCAGCGGCCTGGGCAGCGGCCTGGGCAGGGGCCGTTGGGGCCTAGGCCCCGTAGACCACCGAAATCGTCTCGGCGATGCAGGCGGGTTTGGCCTCGCCTTCGATCTCAATGGTGCACTCGTTCTTCAGCTGCATGCCGCCGGCTTTGGGCTCGGCGCTCAGCAGTTTCTGGCGCATCCGAACGCGCTTGCCGACGCGGACCATGTTGATAAATCTAACCTTATCAGAGCCATAGTTGATGCCCCGGGTCACGCCCTTGATCGGCAACATGCCGCCGCCCAGGAACGGAATCAGCGACAAGGTGAGGTAGCCGTGCGCAATCGGGCCGCCGATTTCGCGGGTGGCGCGTTCGACATCGACGTGAATCCATTGATGGTCGCCCGTGGCCTCAGCGAACTGATTGACCCGCTCCTGGCTGATCTCCACCCAGTCCGAAACGCCGACTTCTTGGCCCACCAAACCGGCCAGATCCTTAAATTCCACGGGGTTCATTGCTCGCTCCCAAATGATTTGAAACAGATGTTTGTTACCTAGCATCTGTCGAAGCTGTCGCAGCCGGCTTTGATCTCGGCGCGCGGCGCATTAAACAGCCTCCATGCAACGCGCCCTCTCCGTCAGCCGCCAGACCGGCAACCGCCTCACCTTCCCTGATTGGTATCAGGCCATCGTCCGCGAAGCCGACATGGCCGAGGCCTCGCCCGTGCGCGGCACCATGATCATCAAGCCCTGGGGCTACGGGGTTTGGGAGCGGATCCAGCAAACTATGGATCGTCGCATCAAGGCGATGGGCGTCGATAACTGCTACTTTCCCCTGTTCATCCCCTTGAATTTCTTCGCCAAAGAGGCCGCCCACGTCGACGGCTTTGCCAAGGAGATGGCGGTGGTCACCCATCACCGGCTGAAGATGATCGACGGCAAACTGTCGCCCGACCCGGAAGCCAAGCTGGAAGAACCGCTGATCGTTAGGCCTACCTCCGAGACCATCATCGGCGATGCCTTCTCCCGCTGGATAAAGAGCCACCGCGATCTGCCGCTTAAGATCAACCAGTGGGCCAATGTGGTGCGCTGGGAGATGCGCACGCGGTTGTTCCTGCGGACCTCGGAATTTCTCTGGCAAGAGGGCCATACCGCCCATGCCGACCGGGAGGACGCGCTGGCTTCCACTCTGCAAGCCCTGGAAATGTACCGCGAATTCTCCGAGACGGTATTGGCCGTGCCGGTCATTGCCGGCGAGAAACCCGAGCATGAGCGGTTCCCCGGGGCCGATGCCACCTATTCCATCGAAGCCATGATGCAGGACGGCAAGGCGCTGCAGGCCGGAACTTCGCACTATCTGGGCACCAGCTTTGCCAAGGCCCAGGACATCCGCTTCCAGAGCAGCGCGGGCGAGCTGGAGCATTGCCACACCTCTAGTTGGGGCACCTCAACCCGGCTGATCGGCGGGGTGATCATGACCCATGGCGAGATGATGGCCTGCGCCTGCCGCCCGCCATTGCCCCGCGTCAGGTGGTGATCGTGCCCATGCTACGCGGCAAGCCCGAGGACGCCGAGGTGTTGGAATTCGGTCATGCTCTGGTCAAGGCGTTGGCCGCGGAGACAGCGCTAGGTGAGCCCATCCGGGCTATTCTCGACACCAAGGATCAGAAGTCTGCCGACAAGCGCTGGAACTGGGTGCGTCGCGGCGCGCCGATTATCGTCGAGCTTGGCCCTCGCGACGTGGCGGCCGGTATGGTCAGCTTCATGCGCCGTGATGACCTGCGCGACGAGGCGGGCGACCGGGTGAAGTCCCAGGCTTTGTCGCGCGACGCGTTTGTGGACCAGGTGCCGGGGCTGCTCGCCGGCATCCAAAACCGGTTGTTCGATGAGGCCAAGGCGCGGCTCGACGCCAATATCCGCACCGACCTGACCACCATGGCCGACATGACGGAGTATTTTGGGGCCGCGGCTGAGGACGATGAGGACACCGTAGCCTTCAAAGGTTGGGCTCGCGTAACCTGGTGCCGCCCAACTGGCGAGGCGCTGGAGGCTGTGGTGCAGAAGCTGAAGGCCCAGAAGCTCACCATCCGTAACGCGCCAATGGATCAGCCGCGCAGCTTCGCGTCCTGTGTTTTCACGGGACAGCCTGGAGTCGAAGAGGTGCTGGTGGGGCGAGCCTACTAATCAGGTCACCGCCTCAGCAAGCCAGGTTCCATAGACCCCTTCATGGGTGTGGTTCAGCAGGCGGAACCCGGCTTCCTCGATCATTCGGGTGATCACCCAAGCGAAGGTCGAATGCTCGTCGCGCACGTGGGTGGTGACATCGTTGCGGCTGTAACCGGTTTCGCGGGTCATGTGGGCTGCCCAGCTTTCCACGGCGCGGGGCAGGGCGTCTGGCGCGCAGTTAAAGGCCACATCGCGGATATAGATGCGGCCGCCAGCGCGCAGGGCGTCGCGCAGGCGGGTGAGCGCCACGGCCTTCCACATGTCGGGCAGATGATGCAGGGCATTCTTGCTGATGATCAGGTCGAGATCACCGGAGGCTGCGAAGGTGAGGAACCCGGCCTGTTCATAGGTGATGTTGCTGAGGCCCAGGCCGCTGGCGCGGGACTTGGTGGCGGCGAGCATGGCAGGCGATATGTCGATGGCTCGCACGGACCGGGCCTGATCGGCGGCCTCACAGACCAGGATGCCAGTGCCGCATCCGATGTCGGCCATGGCGGTTGCGCGGCTGACCCCCAGGCTCTTGATCAGGGCGCGGTCGTCTGTGGCAGAGCCGCGTTGGCGGTCGTCATAGGTGGCGACTTGGCCGAGATCAGCGAAGTCGAGGCCGACCTGATTGCGGTCGTCATACCACCAGTCGGGCAGGGTGTTGGTTGAGGGCATTTGAAGTCTCCATCTGGGTTTGCAGATGGAGGGGAGCCTTTCCGATCCATCCGCGATTTACGGGGATCGGTGGGAGGCGGTGACTACAGTCGCGCGTGCCCAACAGACCCCGTGAAGGGGGCTGCTACGAGTTTGGTCTGGGCGAGGCGGGTCATCATTGCGAAGAGACCGTATCAGTTGAAACTAAGTTCGCCAAGAGCCAGTTTGCCGTCATAGTCCGTGGCTATTCTTTCTGTTGTCTCGCAATGAGCTCAAGGGATCGGATGCGGTTTTCCAGGCTTGGCCCGACGGCCATCACGAACAGCTCATCCGCATCGGCGGCCAGAGCCTTGGCCGTTAGGCCATCACGAACCTGGGCGGGATTGCCAACGATCGCACGCGCCAGAACACCCGACAGACGCGGGTCTCCGGCATGTTCTGCCAAAAATGCCTGGGCTTCGGGGATCGTGCGGAACCGCCGACGTTCATTGTCCAAGTTCGCCAGAGCTCCAGCGCGCATGGGCGCGGCCAATCGCTCTGCCTCATCGGTGGTCTCGGCGGCCAGGGCGATGGTTGCGACTGCTGCGCAAGGCTCATCGCGGAACACCGACGGCCGGAAGGCGCGTCGATAAGCGGCCACAGATGGCCCGCCTTCTGACCGCGCAATGAACTCGGCAAACACCATGCCTACGCCGGCCTGGCCCGCAAAGGCAGCGCTCTCGGGCGATGAGCACAACATGAACATGTCCGGGTGTGAGGGGCCCGAAGGGCTGGCGTGGATGTCGCGCGCTGGATGGGCGTCAGTGATGGGCTCGACGCCGGAGGCATCTAGGAGCCAGGCATTTAGCAGAGCGAAGTAGTGCGGGAAGACATCCGAACTGGACGAGCGCAGCGCCGCGCCGGTTCTCCCATCGGTGCCGAGCGCGCGACCGACGCCGAGATCGATGCGGCCTGGTGCGAGGGCCTCAAGCTCCATGAAGACCTCGGCCACTTTCAGGGGCGAGTAGTTGACCAACATCACGCCGCCTGAGCCCAGGCGAATGGTCGAGGTGACCTGAGTGAGCGCAGCGATCAGGATCTCAGGTGCAGCGGATCCCAGGGTGCCGATATTGTGGTGTTCAGCCACCCAGAAGCGGTGATAGCCCAGCCGCTCGGCAGCTTTGGCGACCTCGATGGTTTCGCGCACGGCTTGGGCTTGGGTGTTGTCACCGCCGACCGGCGACAGGTCTAGAACCGAGAGGCGAGGGGTCATCCGCGCGGCTGGGTCTTCTTAATGACTGCTGAGAAGCTCATCACTGGTTCTGGACCGGTCGTGATCATGCCGCGCACGAAGACCATGCTGCGGCCCGCCTTGACCACCTCACCGCGGCACTCGACCAGCGCACCCTGCGGCACTGCGCCGACGAACTCACCGTTGAATGTGGCTGTGACGCTGTGCGTCCCCGCCAGGACATCGCGAGCAATGACGAAGATTGCGAAGTCCGCGAAGGTCATAATCGCACCGCCATGTAAGAAGTTGCCGCCGTTCATGTGCTTGGCTTCGGTACGGAAGGCGCAGACTGTGGCGCCGTTTTCGCCGAGTTTGTAGTAGAAGGGCCCAGCATGGGTTTCGAAGGGTTCTGCGCCATAGACGCGCCAGCCCGCCCACTCTCCCTCAATGATCAGCTCATCTCGCCAGCCGTCGTTCTGAACTTCAGTTCCGTCCATATCGCCTCTCAAAGGCCCGCAAGCCATTTGCCCGCGCGCCGTCCAATCTCTAGGTTGCCTGCGACCTAAGAGGCGCGGGGTCGCGATGCAAGCCCGCGCAGCCCTCCACCTGCAGAGATCACCATGGCCCTCGACCTCGAAACCCGCGACCAGCTTATCGATACTGTCCGCCGCTTTGTCGCTGAGCGACTGCGGCCGCTTGAGGCTCAGGTCTCCGAAGACGATGCCATACCTGACGATGTGATCGAGGAAATGAAGGCTCTGGGCCTCTACGGGCTGTCGATCCCGGCTGAGTATGGCGGGCTTGAATTGAACATGGAGGAAGAGTGCTTGATCGGGGTCGAGCTTGGCCGGACCAGCCCGGCCTTCCGATCGGCCTTCGGGACCAATGTCGGAATCGGCAGCCAAGGTCTGGTGATGTTTGGGACGGAGTCACAGAAAAACAGATACTTACCGGGTATCGCGTCGGGCGAGATAATCACCTCGTTTGCGCTGACCGAGCCGGAGGCAGGGTCGGACTCGGCGGCGGTTCAGACCCGGGCGGTGCGCGATGGTAGCCACTACGTTTTGAATGGGAGTAAGCGCTACATCACCAATGCCAACAAAGCGCACCTGTTCACGGTGATGGCGCGGACTGATCCCAGCAAGCCCGGCGGTGGCGGGGTTTCGGCATTTTTGGTGGAGCGCGACCTGCCCGGCCTCTCGGTCGGCAAGCCCGAAAAGAAAATGGGTCAGCAGGGCGCGCATATCTGTGATGTGACCTTCGACAATGTGCGAGTGCCGGTCGAGAACCGCCTAGGCGCGGAGGGCGAGGGGTTCAAGGTGGCTATGCAGGTGCTCGACCGGGGCCGGCTGCATATCTCGTCGGTCTGTATCGGGGTGGCCGAGCGGTTGATCGCCGATTGTGTGGCTTATGCGTCGGATCGCAAGCAGTTCGGGCAGGCGATCTCGCAGTTTCAGCTGATCCAGGGGATGATCGCCGACTGCAAGACCGAGGCGTTGGCGGCCAAGGCGCTGACCTTCGAAACCGCCCGCAAGCGCGACGCCGGGGTAAGCGTCACTTTGGAAGCAGCAGCCTCGAAATACTTTGCCTCCGAGATGGTAGGGCGCGTGGCCGATAAGGCGGTGCAGATCTTTGGCGGGGCCGGCTACATCGCCGACTACGGCATCGAGCGGTTCTACCGCGATGTGCGCATCTTCCGCATCTATGAGGGCACCAGCCAGATCCAGCAGGTGATCATTGCGCGTGAGACGCTGAAGCGGGGTGGGTGAGACGATGGAAGAGAAAGAACTCTCAGTGAAGCCCCGTCGTCCAGATGGCCTCCCGGCGTGGATGGGGACTATGGCGGGAGAGATTGTCATCGCAGATGATTGCGATGCCTATGACCCCGAGATCATCGAAGACTTTGAAACGAGCATCCGAGCATGACCATCGATATGGAAGCCGTCATCCTTGAGGTGGTGGGCAAGCTAGCACCGGGCAAATCGGCGTCTTCGGAGGAGGTGGCGCGAGCGGCCGATCCGCAGAGGTGGCAGCGTCTAACCGGCCATGTGCGCAACACCGCGCGCGGCTTGGCGCGGCAGGGCAAGCTGGTCGTGACGCGCCACGGCAAGCCCGCCGATCCTGAGACGTTCAAGGGCGTTTACAGATTGCGCTTGCCCACCGACGTCGAGCGACTATCTCAGGCCTTGACACCCCTTCCTGAAGGACCTTCCGAATGATCCTCTATGGCTCCCCTCTGTCGCCCTTCGTGCGCAAGACCCTGGCCTATGCAGCTGAAAAGGGCATTGAGCTGGAATTGGTCGCGGCTGGCATGGGCGGTGGCCCGCCTGAGTTCAAGCTGGCGAGCCCGTTTGGCAAGATGCCGGGCTTCAAGGATGGCGACTTTCTGATCTCTGACTCCACGGCGATCATCACCTATCTGGAAGCCCTGCGGCCCGATCCAAACCTAATCCCCTTAGAGCCGCGAGCGCGGGCCCGGACGATCTGGTTCGAAGAGTTTGGCGACACCATCTTTGTGGGCGCTGCGGGGACAATGTTCTTCAACCGACTGGTCGCACCCAAATTCCTGAAACAGCCGGGCGATGAGGCAGCAGCGGCCAATGCGGAAGCCAAGTTGTTGCCGCCGGTGATCGACTATCTGGAGGCCATCATACCGGCCTCTGGTTTCTTAGTGGAGGATCGGTTGACCTTGGCTGACATCGCCGTCGCCAGCCCGTTCGTGAACCTGCTGCATCTGGGTTGGACGGTGGATGCAAAGACCCACCCGAAGACGGCGGCCTACGTGGACGGCATGCTGGCGCGGCCTTCGTTCGCGCCATGGATCGCAAAGGAAAAGGCCATGGTCGGTGGCTAGTGACAGAGTTGGATGGCGAACCGTTGTCGAGCCTTTTGGCCGAGATAGCGGCCTGCCGCGCCTGCGCCGATGACCTGCCCCATGAGCCCCGTCCTGTTGTCATGGTCGGGCCACAGACACAGATATTGATCTGCGGTCAGGCCCCAGGGCGACGGGTGCATGAAAGCGGTCGCCCCTTTACAGACCCCTCCGGCGACCGACTGCGCCAATGGATGGGGGTCGATGAGGCGACTTTCTATGACAGCGGCAAGATTGGGGTGGCCGCTATGGCCTTCTGCTTTCCCGGCACTGATCCCAAGGGCGGTGACTATCCGCCGCCGCCCCGCTGCGCCAAGCTGTGGCGTGAACCTCTCATGACCGCCTTGCCGCCGATGGAGGTGACCCTGGTGATCGGCAGCTATGCGCAGGCCTGGACCTTTCGGGATCGGACCAAACCGACAATGACCGAAACCGTTCGGGCTTGGCGCGACTATGCGCCGACCCATTTGCCGATGCCCCATCCCTCGTGGCGCAACACGGGCTGGCTGAAGAAGAACCCCTGGTTCGACGAAGAGATCGTGCCTTATCTTCGTCAAAGGGTTGCGGATATTCTGGGGTCGTGAAACGCGCTGTCTTCCTCTTTCTAGCCCTGATGCTGAGCGCCTGCTCGCCGATGATGGTGCAGCAGGCGGCAAAGCCTGAGCTGACCTTTCAAGGCCCGCGCCTGGAGCGCGACGGCTTTGTCAGCTTCGATGGGTCGCGGCTGGGTCTGACAGCCTGGGAGGCGACGGGGGACCCCTCCGCCGTGATCGTCGGCGTCCACGGGATGAACGACTATGCCAATGCCTTCCATTTAGCGGCGCCGTGGTGGGCGAGCCAGGGCGTGACGACCATCGCCTATGATCAGCGCGGCTTTGGCCGTTCGCCTGGCCGAGGCATCTGGGCAGGTGAAGATCTGATGGTTGAGGATCTGCGGACCATGGTCGCATTGGTGCGCGCCAAATATCCCACAGCAGTCATCGCCGTGGCGGGCGAGAGCATGGGCGGGGCCGTCGCGATCAAGGCCTTCACCTCTGAGCGCCCGCCAGCGGCGGACCGGCTGGTGCTGTTGTCGCCGGCGGTGTGGGGGTGGTCGAGCCAACCCCTGCCCAACAAGACCGCCTTGTGGTTCGCGGCCCACGTGACGCCAGCCAAGGTCTATGAGCCGCCGCGCTGGCTGACCAGCCGGGTGTCTCCCACCGACAATCGCGAGGAACTGCGCGCCATGGGCCGAGACCCGTTGATGGTCTGGGGCGCACGGTCCGATACGCTCTACGGCTTGGTGCGGTTGATGCAGGGTGCCTGGGACAAGGCTGACCAGCTGGCGGCACCGGCGATCTATTTCTACGGCGCGCATGACCAGATCATCCCGAAGAGTGCGGCGTTCACAGCGGCCAAGCGGCTGAAGTCGGGGGTGCGGACGGCCTATTATCCCGAGGGTTGGCACCTGATGACGCGGGATTTGCAGGGGTCGAAAGCCTGGGCGGATATACTGAGTTTCGTGCTCGATCCAGTTGCGCCGCTGCCTTCGGGGGTTGGGGGGATACCTAAGTCCTCAGCCCTGTTGGGAGGTTGATCGATGACAAGTCAAGTCGCTGGGAGCTGGTCGCGTCTCAAGTGTCTTATCTACCGAGCACGAATTCTGGTGCCAGCGTTATTGCTGCTCGCCTTTGGGCTAATTTGGTGTGCCCTGTGTCCATCGGAGCAAGCGTTTAGGAGGTGGGGCTTAAGCTTTCAGATTGTCGGATTGCTGCTGGTTATGTTCCAGCTCAGGAGAACGGCCAAGGCATTTGGTCATCCTTCACCCCTCAGTTCGGTCCTCGTGTGGCTTCGCGAATTGTGCGCGGCATTTGCGCCGCCCAGTAATCACCTAAAAGTGGTGATGGCCGCTGGAACAGCCAGTGGCAGCGGGACGGCGAGCGCAGTGGGCGCGCGCGCAAACCCATCGATTGAAGATCGCCTCAATGTGCTAGAGGCAGCCGTTACGGCGATGCGCACTATGGCGGATGAGCGACAGGCCGCGAATGTTCAACGCTTTGAAACGATTGACGCACGCATCAACAGCGAAACCCAGTCCCGTCGGGCTGCTCACGAGAAGCTATCCGACAAGGTGAAGGACCAAGCCGTCGGAGATTTGTACCCGGCTTTGATCGGCGTATTCATGACGCTTGTGGGGACCGTCGCCTCCACCTTGCCACAAGAACTGGCTTGTCTATTCGGCGGCTAAGGAGATCGGCGAGTCACCACTAATAGTGATACCGGCATTGCGCGATCAGCAAACCCTCAGGCGTCGGGCGATAGACCAGCCGATGTTCAGAGTTGATGCGTCTGGACCACCACCCTGACAAGGCTCCGCGTAGCGGCTCGGGTTTGCCCGTCCCGACGAACGGGGTTCGGGAGCATTCCTTGATCAAGCCGTTGATCCGTCCAACCAGCTTGGGGTTTTGGTCTTGCCAATAGAGGTAGTCGTCCCAGGCCTGCTCGCTGAAGATCAGTTTCATTCGATTAGGGTGTGGGCGGTGCCTCGGTCGGCGTCCAAATCTGCGACGGCGGCCAAGAGCCGTGCCGCATTGGTGGGGCTGCGAAGGAGGTAACGGGTCTCCTCAAAGGACGCAAAGTCCTCAAGCGACATCAACACCGCAGAGGGCTTGCCCTTGTCGCGCGTGATCACGACCGGTTCGTGATCGGCATTCACCCGGTCAATGGCTGCGGCAAGGTTCTTGCGGAAGTCAGAATATGATGTGGATCGCATGGCTGAATTGTACGTGATTACGTACGTACTGTCAAATGCGATGCAGTCAGGGGCGTCAGGTTCTGGGGACTTAGACCTATGGTGCCTGCGCCCGCGCCAACCTCGGCTCCTTGACCATGACGATCAGCAGAAGGAGGCTGGCGAGCAGGAAACCGATGGAGATGCCGAACACTAGGTTGTAGCCGAAATGGTCGGCGATCAGGCCGCCGGCTAGGGGGCCAAGGGTGCCCATGATGCCCTCCGCCGTGGAGGACAGCGCGATGCGCATGGGCATTTCGTCGCGAGTGCCGAACTCCAAAATCATGGTGTTGGAGGCCATCATATAGGCCGATTGCGCCGCGCCGAGGCCGAAGAACGCGATGAACACCATAACTGGGCTGTGCAGGGTCATAAGCAGCAGGGTGGCGGCGATCCAGATCGAGAACGAGAACAGCAGGACCAAGCGAAAGCCGGTCTTGTCGCCGAGGTAGCCCCAAACCAGATTTGATGCGGTGTCGGCCCCGAGGAAAGCGAGGCTCAAGGCACCAAGACCCAAGACCTGTGAAGCGAGCGGCAGGGAAGATGTGACGTAGATCGCATAGAAAGGGGCGGCCATCCTGGCGGCGATGGTGAGCATCTGAACGACCAGGAAAGCGGCATAGCCTTTGTCGGACATGATCAATTGCGGAAAGGCCTTCACGCGGTCGCGCAGTTTGGCCTTGGCCGGGAGGTTGGGGGGCTCGGGCTCGCGCAGCAGCATCTGCAACGCCCATAGGCCGGTGGTGGTGAGGAAGGCCGCCAGCAGGAAGGTGGTGGAGTAGCCGTTCCCGAACAGGTTTCCCTGGATGATGTATTTGCCGGCGACCCAGGCCAGGACGGCGGCAATCAAACCGCCCGTCGCGTTGCGCCAGGCTTGTAGGCGACCGCGTCGGCTGAGCGGGATGACCTTGGCCATCAGCATGCCGAACACCACCCGCTGGGCCCCCATGAACAGGCCGAACATGAACATGAAGGCCAGCATGGCCACGATCAGGGTTTGGCCCTTCAGGAACCAGCCAGCACAGGCCATGCCAACAATCTGAACCCGCGCTAAGCCGCCCATCCACAGCGCGGCTGGCATAACCTTGGTGCGATGCTCGATCTGGCTGGCGCCGATGATCGGGCTGATGATGCCGCCTACCTGCTGCAGGGCCATACCGAGGCCGACAATGGTGTTGGAGCCGGAGATCAGGTGGATATAGGTGGGTAGAAAGGTGGGCGCATTGACGAGGCGAAACCCCGTCATGCCCAGCATCCCGTGCAGATAGTTGCCGATATAGTTGCGCTTCAGATTGTCCCAGACGAACTTTTCATAGGCCGCTTCTTTGGCCTCCGACGTCTCGTCGGGCTGGGTGACGGACGGGTCCGTGATGTCTTGGGTTTTGTCCAAATGCCTATTGCACGCAAAGACCAAAGGGTCTGAGCGAACGCTCCTAATCGGAAAACTGAAAAATCAATCAGCCGAGTTTATCAGAGTCCGGCGGCGGCGGAACCCCCTGACTCTTGATCCTGGCTATGGCAAGCTTGGCCAAACCTTGGGGGAAACGCCGTGTACCAAGTCAAACTGAGCGAGAGCTACTTCGCCGGCCAAGCTGATGAGGCGGTTGAGCAGACCACGGTGGGCGAGGTGCTGCGGGCTGCTGCGGCACGGACGCCGGACGCTGTTGCCTTGCAGGAAGCAGATATTGAAGGCGTGCTGGGCAGGCGCTGGACCTATGGCGAACTTCTGGCTGACGCGGAGCGATTGGCCTTGGCGTTTTCCACGCGGTATGCGCCGGGCGAGCGGGTCTGCATCTGGGCACCCAACTATCCAGAGTGGGTGATTATCGAGTTCGCGACGGCACTGGCGGGGCTAACTCTCGTCACAGCTAATCCGGCCTATCAGCCGCGTGAGCTGAAGTATGTGCTGGAACAATCGCGCTCGGTGGGCTTGCTGATGGTGCCGAGCTACCGGGGCAACCCAATGGCGGAGATCGCGGCTCAAGTAGCCGCAGACCTGCCGGGATTGCGCGAGGTGGTAGATATAACGGTGACCGACGCGCTCTATGCGCAGGGCGCGCTGCCAGCCGCCTTGCCGATGGTGAGGCCGAATGATCCCGTGCAGATTCAGTACACTTCTGGCACGACCGGGTTTCCGAAGGGCGCGGTGCTGCCGCACATTGGCTTGGTCAACAATTCGCGGCTGACCTTTGAGCGTGCGAAGGTGGTGAGGGGCGGCACCATCCTGACCTATATGCCGATGTTCCATACGGCGGGCTGTTCAATCTCGCTGCTGGGCTCGGTCCAATTCGGATGCCGAACCATTCTCTCTGCACTGTTTGATCCGCCGAAGATGACGGCGATCATCGAGTCCGAGAAGGTCGATATGGTCTTCGGCGTGCCGACGATGTTTGTGGCGCTGTTGGAATCCCTGGCGACCACGCCGCGCGACGTTTCCTCGATAGCGGTGACCGTCAGCGGCGGATCCATGGTGCCACCCGAGCTGATCCGCCGCGTGACGACGGCGTTTGGCTGCGGCTTTTCGACGGTCTATGGCCAGACCGAGACTTCACCGGTCTTGACGCAGACAAGGCCAGACGACCCCTTCGAAGACCTGTGCGAGACTATCGGCCAGCCCTTGCCGCAGACCGAAATCTCGATCCGCCATCCGGCCACCAATGCGGTGGTGCCGGTCGGGACGATTGGCGAGATTTGCGCGCGCGGTTACTGCCTAATGCTGGAATATAACGACAGTCCGACGGCTACCGCAGCGACCATCGACGCGGACGGTTGGCTGCATACCGGCGATCTGGGGACCATGGACGCACGTGGGTTCGTCAAGATCACCGGGCGGGTGAAGGAAATGATCATTCGCGGCGGCGAGAACCTGTTCCCCGCCGAGATCGAGAACATCCTATTGGAACATCCCGATGTGGCCGAAGTGGCGGTGGTGGGTGTGCCCGATGAGAAGTGGGGCGAGATCGTGGTGTGCTTTGTGCGGCTATCGGCGGGCGCGGTGATGGATGTGGCGGCGCTGCGCCAGCACTGTCGGGCCAACCTCTCAGGTCCCAAGACGCCCGTCCATTGGATCAGTCTAGAGGCCTGGCCACTGACTGGTTCTGGCAAGATCCAGAAGTTCGTGCTGCGTGATCGGTTCGTGGCCGGTGAGTGGGCGCAATGATCGCCAAGCTAAAGTTCCTCGCCTTCTGCGCCTTTGTGCTGGGTGTCCCGGCGCTGTTGATGTCGCAGCCGGAGCCGCAGACCAGGGACCTTGGCAAGCTGGTCATGATCACCGGTCCGGCGATCCTGGGCTTGCTGCTCAATTGGGGGACGGGCGACCGGGGTATCAAGCCGATCTGGCGCGGCGTGGGCGTTGCGGCAGGCGTTAGTTTGGCGATCCTGGTGGCCTCAGTAGCGATTGCGATGCTGACCGGGCATACGCGGTTTGGTGGGCCGATCATGGCACCACAGGCCCTGGGCGGCGCGCTCGCGACGACGGTGTTGACCAGTGTGCTTGAGGAATTGGGCTGGGCGGCAGGCGGACTGGCTCTGGCGATCAAGGCCTTTGGCCGACGGCTAGGTGTCGTGATCCTGGGCTTAGTCTGGGCGGGTTGGCATTTGGGTCCAGCCTATTTCAAAGTGGGGCTGTTTCCGGATTTGGAGGTCGCATCAGCCGCCCATATCTTCACCTTCGTGATTACCTGCGTGGTCTATCGAGAGCTTTTGACTATATTGCGGGAGCGGGCTCAAACATGGTGGGCCGCTGCGGTGGCGCACGCCCTGCCGAATTTCATTTTTGCGGGACTGATCGGCCTGGGAATTCAAGGTTTCGGTGTGAAGGACTGGCCGCTGACGCCGGTACCTGGTGGCTCGATCTTTCTGATTGTTGTCGGATTGGCGATCGTTGTCTTGAACCGCCGTCGCGCGGTTTAGGCGGTTCGTGCCGGGACCCTTAGGCCGATCAGGCAGAATAGGCCGATCAAGACGATGGCGGCACCGGACGCCATGAAGGCAGCCTGATAGGAGGCACCCTGAGCAATGCCGCCGAAGGCGATGAACATGCCAGTCATGACCACCTGACCCGAGAAACTCTTGGTCGAGGCGACCGTTGCGCGGGTCTCGCTGGGCATGGCGTCGTGGAGTCGGGCGTCCAGATTGACGTCAACGATCTTGAACAGACCGCAGAGCGCCATCACGAGGAAGATCGACCACGGCTTGAGGAAGCTCGATGCGGCGAGCGTCAAAACCCCAATGACGGTGAAAATCGCGAAGAACAATGCGGTGGGTAGATTTCGCAGGCGATGGGCGAAAATTGCCCCTGCTGCCTGGACACCGCTGAGCCCGGCGACGAAGAGGGAAATCTGCGAATTGGTAAGTCCGGACAGCCCTCCGAAAATCGACCAAAACCCCTCTAGCCCGCCCCCGAAGGCGTTGCTTATGGCGACAAAGGCTATGAGGCCCAGAATGAGGGGCGTCTGCGTCACCGTCTGAAACCCGGCGCTGAGCAAGGCAAAGTAGTTTTGGGTCGTCCGCGCGGTTTTGCTCGCGCTTGGTAGGGTCAAGCAGATGATGGCCGCGCCGAGTGCGGTCCCGATGGTGGCCAGCATCAGAGCGGTGTAGCCGAGCTTCGCCGCAGCGGCGGCGGCTCCCAGCGAGGCGAGCAATAACGATCCGTAGCCGACGGCCTGAGCCCGGCCGATGATCCGAGGATAGTCGGTGGCTCGTCCCTCTGCCTGGAGTTCGTCGAAGACGAATGCCTCGAAGGTGCCGTTGGAAAAGGCACTCTTGGCACCCCACAGCATCATGCCCACAAGGCACCCTGTAAATGAGGGCCAGACGATCCAGGTGATCATGCAGACGATCCTGCACAGTTGAGCCCCTGCGAGAATCCAACGTCTGGAGTATTTGTCCGCCAGTACGCCGGAGGGGATCTGCAATAGGAAGGCCGTGACTGACCAGGCCATCAGGGTGGCTGAACCTGAACCGGCGAGAGGCCTCGCTCCACGAACATCACGGTATAAAGCGGATAGATCAGGACCAGGGCGTCGAGGAATTTGAAGGCATAGACGCGCGCGACGAAGGACGGCAACTGGCTAGCGCCCTTCTGAATGCGGGACGCGGGTTTGAGGTGGAATCCCCATCATCCCTGAGCCAAGAACCCGGCCTCGGCGAAGTCGAGCATACGCTTAAGCAGCGCCTCAACATCGCCCTCGCGGGTGAGACCGTCAGAGAGCACGTGCAGGCGGTCAAATTCGGCGAAGCGATTATTGTGGACCATGCCGAGCGCGAAGTGCAGCCGCCAGTAGACGGTCTCGCGCGGCAGGTTAGGGCAGATGGCGATCAAAGCGTCTGCGAAGCGGGCCAAGTGGCTGACATCGGTAGTCAGTGCCTCGCGCATCTCGGCTGTGCCCTCGCTGCGGGCCCGGATGATGAACTGGACGGAGATGCGGCGGTCATTGTCGGGCGACGCCCAGCGCAGAGGCGGGGCGAACAGCGCTTCCAAGATATCGCGCACCGGGGGCTTGCCCTGGTGGCGGTCGCTGGCCTCGTGCAGCATGCGCGCCCGCTCGCGGTTGAGCTCGCCGGTGCGACGGCGGAAGATATCGAACAGCAGAGCGTCTTTTGATCCGAAGTGATAATTGACCGAGGCCAGATTGACACTCGCATCAGCGGTGATGTCGCGCACCGAGACGTTTTGAAAACCGTTGAGCGCAAACAGACGCTCAGCCGAGGCGAAGACCGCCGCCTTGGTGGCGGCCTCGGTGGTTTCCGGTTCGGCGGCCAGTTCAATCACAGCGACGAATCCTTCAGGCGTCGAAGGAGCTTAGGCCTTCGCTACGAGACCGCAATAAACCTAGCGCGCCAGTTCCTTCATGGCCTTTTCCAGACCTTCGAGGGTGAGCGGGAACATCCGGTCGCCGACCAGCTGGCGCATCACCTCAATGGAGGGGGTGTAGTCCCAGTGCCGCTCCGCCGTCGGGTTCAGCCAAACCACCTTGTTGAAGATGTGGCCCACGCGGTCCATCCAGATCGCCCCGGCTTCCTCGTTCCAATGTTCCACCGAACCGCCTGGATAGGTGATTTCATAGGGGCTCATGGTGGCGTCGCCGACGAAGATGATCTTGTAGTCTTTGGGGAACTTGTGCAGCACGTCGATGGTGTTCAGCTTCTCGGCATGGCGGCGCCGATTGTCCTTCCAGACTGACTCATAGAGGCAGTTGTGGAAGTAGTAGAATTCCATGTTCTTGAACTCTGAGCGGGCGGCAGAGAACAGCTCCTCACAGATCTTGATGTGGCTATCCATCGATCCGCCGATGTCGAAGAAGATCAGGACCGAGTTCTTGTTGCGGCGCTCGGGCCGCATTTGGATGTCCAGATAGCCTTTCTCGGAGGTGCCTTGGATGGTGCCGTCCATGTCCAGTTCGTCGGCCGATCCGTCGCGCACCCACTTGCGCAAGCGACGCAGGGCCACCTTGATGTTGCGGGTGCCGAGCTCAACGCTGTCATCGAGGTTTTTGTATTCGCGCTTGTCCCAGACCTTGATCGCCTTGCCGTGGCGGCCCTTCTCCTGGCCCATGCGGATGCCTTCGGGGTGGTAGCCATTGGCACCGAAGGGCGAGTCACCGCCCGGGCGTGAGCCGCGATTGCCCTTGCCGTCGCCGTCACCGTCTCCCTCGCCTTCCTCAGCTTGTTCCTTCATCCGCTCGGCCAGCGCTTTCATCAGCGCATCAAAGCCGCCCATAGCTTCGATCTGGGCTTTCTCTTCGTCGGTGAGGAACTTGTC
>JANPNB010000238.1:0-1779 GCA_031427275.1 Alphaproteobacteria bacterium
GCTGGTGATGCTCTTGGGCACGCCTGAGCCGATCCTTCACCAGGTCAATGTCGCGCTGGGCGGTGCGAATGCCTGAGGGTGACTTCTTCTGGAAGGCGTGCAGGACATAGACTGCCCCCTCAAGGCGAACCGTGTAGATCGCCCGATAGGCGTTGCCGTCATAGCTCTCCACCACATCAAAGACACCGGCGCCCTCACCCTTCCAAGGTTTGGCGGCAGGATGCTTTCCGCCGAGTTGCGCGATACCGAGCGCGTAGCCCACGTCGCTCACCACCTGGGTCGGAAAGGCCAAGAGGTCCGGCTTTGAGGACCCCATCCAGTGGACGGGTTTCTCTCCAACGACTGGCGGCGGTCGAACCATGAGTTGAGTATATATCCAATTGGGTATAATTTGCAATAACTATCCCCCTCAATTCACCCGCTGCACTACCGCGTCGCCAAACGTCATGAACACGAAGGTTGTCCCGGACGGGCCGCGGTAGTCACCGGATCCTTTCGATAGATGCAGGGCTAGCGCCGTGAATTCCCAGGCTTCGGTTTGGGTGCAGGTGATCAGGCTTTTGGTGTAGGCGGTCAGGCCGTGGCGCTCGCCGAATTTGCGGGCAAGGCGGGCGGCGTGGGTCACGGGTTCGGGTATCGACGGGTTATCCCAGCTCCAGAGCCAAGTAGAATCCAGCGAGTCAAAGGTACCGATCACCTGAACCAAAGCGGAGACGATTTTGCCGTCGGTGCGGGTGAATTGGATGGTGCCGAGGTCGAGGTCCGCGTCCCAGCGACTGCAATTTTCAATGCCGAGGGCGGCGGCATGGAACTTTTGGTTATGCTCGTCCAAGGCTCGGGCGAGCGTGCGTTGCGGCTCTTGTGAACGGCGTGGGCTTTTGAACATTCCTGAACTCGACCTAGTCGCCGATTAAGAATGGCCGCTTTTACACCCTGACACCGCCACGGCAATTCTTGGGATCAGTTTTCGGGGTGCGGGGTTGGTCCTTGTAGGAATTGAGTCTTCCGACAAAGGGCCAGCGGATAAACCCGGCCATCATGGTGCCGAGGTGCCCCTTGCCGGGGAGGACCAGTTTGGTGAAATTTCGCGCCTCACGGGTGAGCCGATGGGTCCGGGCGGCACCTTGCCCTTCCAAACGCCAACTTCGCGGATGCCCTGAGCCCTGGAAAGAGGCGGTGATGGCGTCGCGACAGGCCACATCGTAGGGGGTGGTCGCTGCCAAAGAATAAGGGAAGGCTGACGCCTTCCCTTGCTTTCTGATTTTAACGAGCATTGCTCGATGTGGCGTGTGCCACGTTGCGCTCTTGCGAACGCTAGGTAGGTCAAATTGTAACGGGCACAACAGAGCAACAGCAGTCAGCCACTCCCTCGGCCCGGGCGTGAATAATCAGGCGGAGTCGTCTCCATCCAAATCTCCTCACAGTCGAGCTACTAAGCCCGTGACTTAGAGTTTACGCCGATGTTGCTGATAGTCAGCATCACGATCTCGGGAGCAGACGGAGGGTGCTGTCGGTGTTGTCAGCCCAAACGCGTCCGGCCTCGCTTCGCCACCGCTGGGTCCCGGCCAGCTTCATCTTTATGGCGGTTTCGGCCTGGAAGAGCCTGAATTGATCGTCGGCGCGTTTGGCTTGACACAGCCCAGGCTTGGGCTTTGGTCATAGCGCCCAAGTGGAAACAAGTTCGCGTTGACCGATAGCAGGACCGAGCCAGCAGATGACTTCACCTCTCCCCATCCATCCCGCCGTTCGTCCCGGCCAGGTCGCCGTGATCACCGGAGG
>JANPNB010000239.1:0-9589 GCA_031427275.1 Alphaproteobacteria bacterium
TCTGGCGCGCCATGGCGTTGGTGATGTCGGGCGGTGGCTGCAGATCCTTGATCTCGATCCGCGTCACCTTGACCCCCCACGGGCTGGTGGCCTCATCAATCACGCTGAGCAGCCGGGTATTGATCTGGTCGCGTTGCGACAGCACCTCATCCAGCTCCATATTACCGACCACAGTGCGGAGATTGGTCATGGTCAGCTGGGTGATCGCGAAGTCCAGATTGGTCACGCGGTAGGCGGCGTTTGAGGCGTCCATCACCTGAATGAAGATGATGGCATCCACTTGGACGGTTACGTTGTCCTTGGTGATCACCTCCTGGCGCGGCACGTCCAGCACCTGTTCCATCATATTGATGCGTCGGCCCACGGCCTCGACAAACGGCGTCAGGATGCTGATCCCCGGCTTCAAGGTTCGCGTATATCGGCCAAATCGTTCAACCGTGAACTCTTTGCCTTGAGGCACGATTTTGATGGCACCAAACACCACAAACAGCGCCAGCAAAACAAACACCAGCATCGCAACAGAGGGACCCATATTCATCTCCCATATCTTCGGTGGAGCTTAGCGCACCCTCGGCATGTCCGCCATGGAATCCGCAGCTATCGGCAGCCCCGCTTTGGCGCGTGCTAGCCGACCGGCCAGGTCTCGACCTCGCGCCATGGCCTGAACTTCGGCGCGCTTAGCCCCGGGACCGCAGCCGCGAAACTCGCTCTGACGATTGGCAAAACCCGTGTTGAAACTCTCGCGCAGGCGGCGATCTAAGGCGGCTTCGGGCTGTTCGGCGTCGACCATGGCGATCATCCGCATGCGCCAGTGTTGGTCAGTCGGCCCCGAGCAGGCTTGCCGCAGCGCGTGAGATTCTCCCAGCACATAGGCCAGGTCGACCAGGGTCTGACGCAACACCGGGCTGCGATCCTGCGCGTAGGCCACAGAGCCAACCAAAATTAGAACCATACTGATGAGGGCGGCGCGCATTGCTAGAGATTACCCAACAATCCAAGACTTGCCACCCCAACTGACCCATGGCTTGGATGATCAGATCCCTGAGGCGATAACCATGTTTCCAACCGCACTCGCGCTCTTCGCCGCTCTCTTGGCGGCTGGCACGCCTGTTACAAAGCCGCCGGTCGCTAAACCCGTGGCCTCCAAGCTGGCACCTTTTGATGCCCGCGATCCCGCCGCGATGGTGGCTTTGTTCAGCAGCATGAAGGCCCAGACCAGCATAGCGAAGTCGCAAGAGGGTGAGGTCGTCCTCAGCGTCACGACCCCAAGCGGCGGCTTCGGTGCCCAGATGATCGGCTGTGATCCGTCGAGCAAGGCATGCCACGCCATCGCTCTGTTCACCTCTTATGATCAAAAGGGCGTAACTCTGGAGCAGATCAATGACTTCAACAGGGCCCAGTTTGCCTGCCGCGGGGTCCTGGCCCCGGATGGCCGACCAGGTGTCATGTACTCAACCCTGCTCAACTTCCGCATGACGCAGGACGAAACCAAGCAGCATCTCGGCGTCTGGCAGGGCTGCCTGAAAAGCTTCGATGCCTTCGCCCGCGACCCGGTGGCCTTTCTGTCAAAGCCACACTGATAGCCGCCAGATCACTTGTGGCTCCAGCTCCCCGACCCCATCTGGGGGTCCGCGTTCGCGTCTGGAGGTCACGATGATTGAGGTCAGGTCTTTTGAGAGTCTCGGCGGTGCTAACCACGGTTGGCTAACCGCTAAACACCACTTCTCCTTCGCCGACTATCACGATCCTGACCGCATGGGCTGGGGCCCGCTGCGGGTCTGGAATGATGACGCCATTGCGCCCAATTCCGGTTTCCCGCCGCACCCGCACGCCGATATGGAAATCATCACCTATGTGCGGACCGGTGCGATCACTCACCGCGATAGCCTAGGCAATACGGGACGCACAGAGGCCGGCGACGTCCAGGTCATGAGCGCCGGTTCAGGCATCCGCCATGCCGAGTACAATATGGAAGACAGCGAAACGACGCTGTTCCAGATTTGGATTCAGCCCAATCAGACGGGCGGCGCGCCATTCTGGGGCGCGAAACCGTTCCCCAAGGGTGAGCGCGCAGGCCAGTTCGTCACCCTAGCTTCAGGCCTGGAGGGAGACACCGACGTCCTGCCCATCCGCACAAACGGTCGGGTCGTGGCCGCGACGCTAAAGGCGGGAGAAACAGCGTGTTACCAACTCGGGGCCAATCACTACGGCTATCTGGTCCCGGCCACCGGCAGGGTCGAGATCAATGGCGTGCAGCTCAACACCCGCGATGGGGCCGCCATTCGCGACATTGAGACCCTGACCGTTACCGCTTTGGAAGACACCGAACTGGTTCTCGTCGACACCCTCTAACCCCATCTTCCCCGGAGTAACCAACATGACCAAAGTTCTCATACTCTATCATTCCGCCTACGGACATATTGAAGCCATGGCCCAGGCCGTCGCCGAAGGTGCGCGGCAAGCGGGTGCCCAGGTCGACATCAAGCGTGTGCCCGAAACCGTGCCAGACGCCATCGCCAAGGCCGCTCACTTCAAGCTGGAACAGGCCGCCCCGATCGCCATGATCTCAGAGCTTGCTGACTATGACGCGATCATCGTCGGCGCAGGCACACGCTTTGGCCGCATGAACGCGCAGATGGCGGCCTTCCTCGATCAGGCAGGCGGTCTATGGGCCAAGGGCGCTCTGAACGGCAAGGTTGGCGGTGCCTTCACCTCGACGGCCACACAACACGGCGGCCAGGAAACCACCTTGTTCTCGATCATCACCAATCTGCTGCACTTCGGCATGGTGATCGTCGGGCTCGACTACGGCTTTACCGGCCAGAACAAGCTGGATGAAGTCACTGGCGGCAGTCCCTATGGCGCAACCACCATCGCGGCTGGCGATGGGTCACGGCAGCCCAGCGAAAACGAACTTGCTGGTGCCCGCTATCAAGGTCGACGCATCGCGGAAACCGCGGCCAAGCTCGCCGCCTAACCCTTAAGCCCGTTCGACGCCCTCACGCGTTGAACGGGCCGTTCGCCCCAAAAGCCAATTTAGCAAACCGGTCGCCCATGCGCCGCAAGCCTTCGGCGTTGGGATGCAGACCGTCGGGCAAGTCACCCACATCGCCTTCCCCAAACAGCTCAAGCCCGTCCAGATAGTGCAGGTTCTGGTCCCCCGCATCGCGCCGACGGCCGACGATTTCCGCCAACATCGCGCGAACCTTGATCAAGGTCAGAACGCCGCCCCGCAATTCCTTGGGTCGGTCAACGGTTCGAAACGTCAAACCGTCCAAAATCGTCGGGCCTGGACGGCTCTCAGCCACCGGGCAGGTGATCGGTGAGACAATGAGGATAGGGACCTGCGGTTTGCCTTCGCGGATCACGTCGATGAAACTCTCTACTGCCGGCCAGAACACCCGCTCTCGCATGGTGTCGCCATTGATCACATTGATCCCCAGCTTTAGGCTGATCAGGTCAAAGTCCCCATCGCGCAGACTGCGAGCGACAAAGCCGTCCAGCTGACACTGTCCAGCAAACCCCATCGACATCAAGTTCACGCCAGCGGCGCGCGCCGCTTGGGCTGGCCAAGTTTCACTTGGGCCATCAGCCTCCATGCCGTGGCTGATAGAGCTGCCATAATGGGCCCAAGTCCTGCTCGGCTGGTTGAGCGGTGCCAGGTTCGCGCCCTCGGCAATTCTCAACGCATGCAGATCAACCGTTGCCGACTGCGGCAGCCAGATCTCGATGGTCTTGTCGGCAGATCCGAGATCATCAAAGCGAATAGTCGAGGGCCGCCCCGCAACAACGGTCGCACCCGGCGGAGGAGCGTCGGGATCGATCTCAACGGTGTTCCCGCCTTGCGCATACTTCCGGGCAACGCGCTGACCATCCACCAGCAGATCAAACGTCGCCAATCCCCTCGGGCGGCCCAGGGTCTGCAGGGCGGTCTCCAGCACATCAAGTTCGATAACCGAACAGTTGGAACGGAACGCCAGTCGAACCCCGGAAGGAATCCGTACCATCATCCGCATCGACGCATCTGACAGGCGCGGCGCGGTCCAAGCTGGCAGACGACGAGGTGTCACGCCCAGCGGCAGTTTGCGAACCTCAAGCGCTCCAGGCAGGCTGATGCTCGGATCGTCAAACCCAACAGTGCGAAGTGCCATCCTTCAATCCCCAACTCGCCGAACACCATTGCCGACACCAAGCCCCTGATTGACTCTCATCGACCTTGCCCCATGCTCCTCGAAAATGCCGGGGAGGGCAAATGTCTGGAGCCACAACGGCGGGGGACCGCCACGTTTCCATAGATGCTGTGCGTGGTTTTGCTGTCTTAGGCATCCTCCTGATGAACATCGTCGGCATGGGCCTGCCGACCTTCGCCTATCTTAACCCCACCTATGCCGGCGGCTCTGAGGGGGCCGACCTCTGGACCTGGGCAATCAACAGCGTCTTCACAGACGGCAAGATGCGCGCCCTCTTTACCATGCTGTTTGGGGCCAGCGCCGTGCTGATCGCCGGACGCGCCGAGGGTCAAACCCCTGGCCCAGCCCAGACCCACTATCGGCGCGCCTTCTGGCTGTTCGTCATCGGCATGCTCCACGCCTACTTCCTGTGGTTTGGCGATATCTTGACCTGCTACGCCGTCGCGGGGCTGTTCATCTTCCCCTTCCGCAAGCTCAATCCCCGCCTCTTGATCGGCATCGGCGCGGTGATCCTGATTGCCCTACTGACCCACAATGTCCTGCTGTCCCAACACCTTGATGTCCTGAGAGCTGCCGCCGCCGCGCCGGGTGCCACGCCAGCAGCCCTGAAGGCATGGGCCGATGCCGCTCAGGTCATCGATCCCCCCGCCGCCATGGCCGCCCAGGAGATCGCCGGGTTCGGCGGCACATTCATGCAGGCGCTAAAAGCCCGCGCCAATG
The DNA here is from genome assembly GCA_031427275.1 of Alphaproteobacteria bacterium. Classification (GTDB taxonomy): domain Bacteria; phylum Pseudomonadota; class Alphaproteobacteria; order Caulobacterales; family Caulobacteraceae; genus Phenylobacterium. Next base: position 4,911 of record JANPNB010000239.1, read on the forward strand.
TGGCCATGCTCATGCAATTGGTGTTGCTGCCCACCGACGGCCTGCCCGAAGCCATCGGCCAGATGTTCGTCGGCATGGGCCTGTTCCAGCTGGGCTTCTTCACCTTGGGCTGGTCCAGCCGCGCCTACCGGCTGATGATCGGGTTCGGCTATCTGGTCGCCGCACCTTTCACCGCCTGGCTCTCCTACAAGATCTGGCAGACCGGCTTTGAACCCTTGAAACTGCACAATCTGGAGGTCTGGCAGCAATCCACCCGCCCGTTCATCGCCCTGGCCCACGCCTCAGTCCTGCTTCTGATCATTCGGGCCGGTATGTTCACGAGGCTGACCGAACGCCTAGCCGCAGCCGGCCGCATGGCGTTCAGCAACTACCTAATGACCTCGATCATCACGAGTACGATCTTCTGCGGCTACGGCTTTGGCCTCTACGGCAAGCTCTCGCGGTTTGAGCAGCTTGCTGTCGTGTTGGGCGTCTGGGCCTTCATCCTGATCTGGAGCAAGCCTTGGCTGGCCCGGTTCCACTACGGACCTTTCGAATGGCTCTGGCGCTCACTGGTTAAGTGGTCGCCCCAGCCGTTTGTCAAAGCGCCACTGAACGCATAACCCAACCCGCTTGACCCAAATGTCTCTGCCTCTCAGGAAGTCCGCGTCATGAGCATCATCATCCTGTTGGGGATATTCATCACGGCCCTCACCATGATCCCGGTGATCGCCCAGCTGCGAAACCAGCCGCGCGGCCTGTTCATTCTGTTCTTCGCCGAGATGTGGGAGCGGTTCTCCTATTACGGCATGCGGGCCTTGTTAATCTTCTATCTGACCCAGCATTTCCTGTTCGACGACAAGACTGCGGCGGGTCGCTACGGGGCCTACACCACCTTGGTCGGCCTCTTGCCGGTGGCGGGCGGCATCCTGGCTGACCGCTTGCTGGGAACCCGCAAGGCCATTGCCTTTGGCGCGCTCCTGTTGGTGGCCGGGCACCTGACCATGGCCTTTGAGGGCAAGCCTGCTCAGAACATCCTGACCTGGCAGGGCCAAACCTACGCCGTCCAAACCGATGGTCGCGGCAGCACGCGCGAGGTCAAACTTGAGGTGCAGGGCAAGGACTACGCCTTCAAGGCCCAAGCTGACGGTAGTCTGGATGTCATCGGTTTGCCCGCCAGTTCGCCGCTTCCGACCCATATTGCAAAAAGCGACTATCAGATCACCGTCATCGGGCGAGACGAACTGCACGCTAACCTCCTGTTCTTTGCCCTGTCCCTGATCGTGGTTGGAGTGGCGTTTTTGCGCGTCCCGCCCCTGGTCGCCCAACTCTATGAGCGCAACGATCCGCGTCGCGATGGCGGCTTTACGCTCTTCTACTACGGCGTGAATCTGGGAGCTTTCTGGGCTGGGATTCTCTGTGGGTGGCTGGGCGAAACCATCGGCTGGTGGGCCGGGTTTGGTGCCGCAGCATTGGGAATGATGGCGGGCTACCTTGTCTTTATCCTCGGTAAGCCACTGTTGGACGGTAAGGGTGAACCGCCCAATCCGCAGTTCCTGGCCAAGCCTCTCTATGGTCCCATCAATCGCGAGCATCTGATCTATGTCGGGGCCATCGGGGCCCTCATCCTGATCAATATTCTACTGCGCCAGAGTGCCGCAATCGGCGGGGCCTTGAGCATAGTGACCGCAGTGTCCCTCGGCTATCTCGGGCTCTATATGGCGCGCAACTGCACCCCGGTTGAGCGCAAGCGCATAGCTCTGGCTTTCGTGCTGATGCTGGGTTCGGTGGTCTTCTGGGCCCTGTTCGAGCAGGCTGGCAGTTCCATGAGCCTGTTTGCCGACCGCAACACCAATCTGAACATGGTGTCCTCGCCCATCCAGCTCCCGATGTTCGGACACACTCTGTTCCTCGGCACCAAGGCCATGCTCGACGCCGCTCACCTGCTGCCCAGCCAGGTTTGGTGGGTCGACATGTCCATGACCTCGTCCCAGACCCAGTCGATCAATCCGGGCTTCATCCTGATCGGTGCGCCAATCTTCGCGGCCCTTTGGGCCTATCTTGGCCGTCGCCGGGCCGACCCGCACCCGATGTTCAAGTTCGGCATCGCACTCTTGCAAGTCGGGGCTGGGTTCCTGTTCCTGGTCTGGGGTGCCCAGTTTGCCGACGCCGATTTCCGCCTACCGCTCTACTTCCTGGTCGGCGCCTATCTACTGCACACCACGGGTGAACTTTGCCTGTCTCCTGTGGGTCTATCGGTGGTCAGCCGCCTGTCGCCCCAAGCCCTGGTCGCCACCATGCTAGCCCTGTGGTCCCTATCTGCGGCTTGGGCGCGGTTCATCAGCGGCAAGATCGCCGCCATGGCCGGGAGTGAGACCCTGGGCGGCCAAGTCCTCGACCCTGCTGCCGCCCTGCATAGCGCCATCACCGTCTTCACCTGGATCGGCGCGGCGGGGATGGGCTTTGGCGTGCTGTTCCTCATCGTCGGTCCCTTCATCCGAAGCTGGGGTGAGGAGCCGGACGCGGTGGCCGAGAGCATCTAACGGTCGCCCATGCACCCTGACGAAATCCACTCGGACGAGGCCTTGGTTCGCCGTTTGCTGGCGAGCCAATTTCCCCACTGGTCTGATCTGCCGGTCACTCAATTCCACTCGTCCGGCACCGACAATGCAATGTACCGGCTGGGCGATAACCTCGTCGCGCGACTACCCCGCCGCCCCACCGCGGCCATCCAGTTGGCCAAAGAACAGGCTTGGCTTCCCCGAATTGCGCCCAGTCTGCCAGTCGTAGTTCCACTACCCTTGGCGGGAGGTTTGCCCAGCGATGAGTTTCCGTGGGCTTGGTCCGTGTGCGAATGGCTATCCGGCATTTGTCCAATAGTCGGGAGCATCGCCGACCCTGTCTCACTCGCCATAGACTTAGCGGGCTTCATCACCACCCTTCGCCAAATCGATCCCACCGACGGGCCCCCGCCAGGCGCTCACAACTTCTGGCGCGGCGTGCCCTTGGCCGTTCGCGACAGCTACACCCGCAAGGCCATCGCCGAGATTGGCGACGAGTTCGATACGCAGGCATTGACGGCGCTCTGGGACGCGGCCCTCGGCGCACCAACCTGGGGCCAGCAACCCGCTTGGGTTCACGGCGACCTCAGTGCGGCCAACCTGCTGCTGAACGACCAGCGCCTCAGCGCCGTCATCGATTTCGGCGGCCTAGCCATAGGTGACCCGGCCTGCGACCTCGCGGTGGCCTGGAGCCTGTTTGACGGCGATGCCCGCGAGGCTTTCAAAGCCGCCACAGCGATCGACGGTGCAGCCTGGGATCGCGGCCGAGGCTGGGCCCTATCCATCGCCGCCATCCAACTTCCCTATTACCGCCCCACGAGCCCGCAGATTGCTCAAATTGCGCGAGCGGTCATTGAATCGGTCCTAGCGGACGCTCAGCCATGATCGCGACCAAAGACATCCATGTACGACCGGCCAGGCGGGCCGACGCCGCCGCGTTAGAAGCGATCCTTGCCGACACATTCGAGAGCACCTGGAAACCTCAAATCAGGCCCGAGGTCGCGCAAGCCCACATTTCGGAGAACCGCCCAGCCACCTTCGTCGCCGAACAGGGACTCCAGTTCTGGGTCGCCGAGCGTGACGGTGAAGTGGTCGGCCTCGTCCATTGGGTATCGGATTTCATCAACGCCCTGCATGTGCCCGGTGCCCATGCGCGAACGGGCGTCGGCACATGTCTGATGGATGTAGCGGAGGTGGAGATCGCTGCCGCCGGGTTTGCCGAAGTCAGATTAGAAACCGACACCTTCAATGTCGCCAGCCAAGCCTTCTATCTGAACCGAGGCTATCACGAGGCCGGGCGCTACCCCGATGAGGAATGGCACAGCGGACTGACCACGATCCTCTATGTGAAAACGGTCCCGTGACTGTCAGCCAATTGTCCCGACAAAACGCCGAATGGCATCGGTGACTATCTCTGGCATCTCGAGACTAGGCAGATGTGCAGCGCCGCTAATGACCACCAAGCTCGCGCCTGGGATCAATCGGGTGATCTCGACACATCGCGCCTGGATATGTGGGAAATCCAGATCTCCACAAATCACCAGTGTCGGCACACCGATCTCGCTCAGACGAGGATAAGCGGCCTGTGTAGGCTCGATAGCTTTGCCCAAGGTCTCGGCTCTGAGCGCTATTCCGTTCATGTCATTGAAGAGTGCTCTGGGTGCCCCCGTAACCCGACCAATTGGGGATGTAGGACCATCGAGCCAGAGGTGGGCTTCCAATTCGTTGGTCAAATCCAAGTCACCGGAAGACTCTGCATCATCCAGATTCTTGATGATGGCAGCAATTTCAGGCGGATACTCAACGGACGGCGCACCACTGATGGCGGGCGCGATCAGGATGAGGGCCCTGACTTGGTCTGGGTGGAGAAGCGTTGCGTCCAGGGCGATGCGACCACCCTGGGAACACCCTACCAGGACGGCGGGACCGCCGCCGCAAGACTCGATGACCTCCAGGAGATCGCCAATCTGTGAGTAGTCTTCATCGGCGTGACCGGTCCTGCCGAAACCGCGACGGTCATACGCCAGTGTGCGGTGAACGTCCGCAAGTGCTGCGCACTGAGCCGTCCACATTCGGCTGTCGGCAACGCCTGCATGTAGAAAGACGACTAGGGGCCCAGCTCCTGCGTCCCAAGCTGCG
>JANPNB010000240.1:0-1898 GCA_031427275.1 Alphaproteobacteria bacterium
GTGGCGCCGCCCACGGTGGCGATGCCGGTGGTCGCGGCGCGAAATTGATGCGGCTGAACGCGCGGCGAGCGTTCGGCCTTCATCGCGCGCCGACCTGAACATCCCCCTGCCGCAGCCCGCGGCATCGCCGCCGCCCTGACGTTCCAAGATCAGGATGGCATCTTCGCTGCCCAGGGTCTGGGGTTCGACATTGCGCTTGCGCAGGTAACTCACGGCCTCATTATGGGCAATCCGATACAGCCAGGGGCTGAGCGGGCGCGACCGGTCGTAGTCGTTGAGATTGAGATAGGCGTTGATGAAAGTGTCCTGCAGCACGTCTTCGGCGGATTGCGCATGGCTGCCGAGGACTCGTCGCAAATAGCGGCCAAGTGCTTGCTTGAACTGACCGACGATCGCGGCAAAGGCGGCGCTGTCACGCAAAGCTGCGTCGACGAGCCCGGTGTCGCGCTGCAATGTGGTTTGTTCGACCGGCACCTCTCCTCGCATCCGCGACCCGCCATTGCACATTTCAGACGGTGGCCCACCCCAGGATGACGTTAGCCAGATCTCGTCAGCCTGTGCTACGCAAACCGCGACGGGTTTCTTTCAGTGTGGCGCAAATTTTCATCCCACCCGCCGAAGCAGAGCCGGCGTGTCTCATGCAAACCTGAACACACTCGACATGGTCGCCTGAAAGTAGAACAAATCACCCTCCGGTAAAGCCGGGGCGGTTCATGTTGCGGGCGACGCTGGTCCTCCTGGCGATACCGGCAAATGCTGTCGCGCAAACAACCGTGCTGGATTGCGCGCCACCCGCGCCGCCGCTCGTGGGGTATGACGAGGCCATGCTGCGGGAGTATCGTGACGAGATCGGCCTGGAGTATTTGGACTATTTCACGCCTGGGGCCGGTATCTGCGCTGTCTCGAGGACGCCAAGACGGCGGTGAGCGCGGAAATCCAAGACGCGATCAAGGCGTATGGCAGGCTTCCGGCCAACTCCGAGCCTCCGTAACAAAGGCACATGAAATCGATTTATTACATAAGTCTTATAATCAGACAAAGTGCTGTGAAAGTGTAGCATGGCATCTTCCACGCCCTTCTGTGATTGCTTCAGCAAACATCACAATGGCACATTATGACGTCATCAGGAGGCGGCATCCGCGCCATCAAAAGAGCCGGTTTGGGCCAGCAGAGTGCCAAGCTTTCTGTTTGGCATTTATCCTCACCCCGGCCAGGCAAAGCTTTTCGCGGCCCGCACAAAGGCGGCGACAGCGGGGGAATGCGGTCGCCCCGGCACGGTGATCAGGGCGATGCTGCGCTGCACCACCGGATCAATCAGCGGGCGCTGCAACAGGCCGGGCAGCGACACCGAATATTCCGGCATGAAGGCAAAACCGATCCGGGCCAGCACCATCGCCTGCACCCAATCCTCGCGGTCCGACCGGAACCTTGCATACAGGTGAACCTGCTTTTCTGCGCAGACCGCCATCACGCTTTCGCGCAATTCGCAGGCCAGCCGGTCGACATAGGGCTCGCCGGACAGATCGGTCAGCTTGATCGCGTTCAGATGGCCCAAGCGATGTTCGGGCGGGAAGATCACGATGTAGCGCTCGGTATAAAGCGGGTGAGCGTGGAAGGCCTCGCCCAGACCCTCCGCCGGGTTCAGCACGGCCACATCCAGCGCGCCGTCCTCCAGTTGCGCCTTGAGGTCGGCGACCGGGGCCTCGGTGACGCTCAACTCGATGCCCTCATAGCTGGCCTCAAACTGGCCCAGAAACCGCGCCAGCCGCACATGCCCGACGGTGGACATCACCCCCAGCCGGATCGGTGCCTTGTGCAGCAGGCGCATGTTCTGCGCCAGAAGCTGTGTCGCCTCGGTTTCATCGACGATGTGCTGCAGATGCGGCAGCATCGAGCGG
>JANPNB010000241.1:0-7831 GCA_031427275.1 Alphaproteobacteria bacterium
ATCGGTAAGCTCGGTGGGTGGGACGGCTACCCCAGGTCACGACCTCCAGGGCCCATCACCATGCGCCACGGCTTGAACTACTTCCTCGCCATCGCAAAGGGATGGAGCCTCAGAGCCGGAGATGTGTGAATCGCCTAGCCACCGGTGGGGGAAGCTCCGGTCCTACTTCCCAGCCGCCGCCAGCGCGTCCATCAGTTCCGGCACGGCGACCTTATAGTCCGCCACCAAGCCAAAATCAGCGACCTGGAAGATTGGCGCGTCGCCGTCCTTATTAATCGCCACGATAATCTTGGAGTCTTTCATGCCGGCCAGATGCTGGATGGCACCGGAAATCCCGATGGCCACATAGAGCTCAGGTGCCACCACCTTGCCGGTTTGGCCGACCTGATAGTCGTTGGGGGCATAACCCGCGTCCACTGCGGCGCGGGAGGCACCGACGGCAGCGCCGAGCTTATCGGCCAGGGGCTCGATCACACGCTGGAACTCTTCGGCTGAGCCCATGGCGCGACCGCCGGAGACCACGATCTTGGCACCGGAAAGTTCCGGGCGGGCCGACTTCACCAGCTGCTGGTCGATGAACTTGGTCTTCGGCGCACCGTCACCGGCCCCGATGGTCTCGACACTGGCCGATCCGCCTTCAGCTGCCGGGGCGAAGGCCGTGGCGCGGACGGTGATTACCTTCTTGGCGTCAGACGACTGAACCGTCTCCATGGCGTTGCCAGCATAGATCGGGCGCACGAAGGTCGCGCTGTCAACGACCTCGGTGATTTCCGAGATCTGGGCGACGTCCAGCTTGGCCGCGACGCGGGGGCTGACATTCTTGCCTTGCGAGGTCGCTGGAGTCAGCAGCGCGTCGTAACCGGCCATCAGCGGCACGATCACGGCGGTGACAGCCTCGGCGAGGCCTTGGCCCAGCGAGTCGCTTTGCGCCAGCAACACCTTGCGCACGCCCGTGATCTTGGCGGCGGCGGCGGCGACGGCGTCTACGCCTTGACCTGCGACCAAGATGTCCACATCGCTCGACAGCGCTAAGGCGGCGGTCACCGTCTTGTGGGTGTTGTCTTTCAACGACGCATTGTCGTGATCAGCCATGACGAGAACGGCCATTAGAGCACCCCTGCGGTCTTGAGGTTGGTGACGAGGTCGGCGGCGGTCTCAACCTTGATCCCGCCTCCGCGTTTCGGCGGCTCGGTGACCTTAATGACCTTCAGACGCGGTACCATGTCGACGCCCAGCGTTCCGGCCTCGGTAATGGTCAGCTCTTTCTTCTTGGCCTTCATGATGTTGGGCAAGGAGGCATAACGCGGTTCGTTCAGCCGCAGATCAGCGGTAATGATCGCTGGCAAAGTTACATCGATGGTCTGGATGCCGCCGTCGACTTCACGGCCGACCTTTGCGTCGGTCGCGGACAGCTCAATGGAGTTGGCAAATGTCGCCTGGGGCCAGTCGAGCAGGGCGGCCAGCATCTGGCCGGTGGCGTTGTTGTCGCCATCAATGGCCTGCTTGCCCATGATCACCACATCGGGGCTCTCTTGTGCGATCACAGCGGCCAGTAGCTTGGCCACGGCCAGCGGCTCAGGATCAGCATCGGTTTGGATCAGGATGGCGCGGTCGGCACCCATCGCCAGAGCCGTGCGCAGGGTTTCCTGGGCTTGGATCGGACCGATGGAAACGGCAACGACCTCGGTCACCGCGCCCTTTTCCTTCTGGCGAACGGCTTCTTCAACCGCGATTTCGCAGAACGGATTCATGGACATTTTGACATTGGCCAAGTCCACACCGGACTGATCGGATTTGACCCGGGCTTTGACGTTATAGTCGATGACCCGCTTAACGGGTACGAGAACCTTCATGGTTTGCTTAGCGCCTCAAATTGCATTGCAACAAATTCGACGCGTTGGGGCATAACCATTCCGACGCGGTTTGCAAGCTTGCCCCGGTGGTTTACCTGTCGCATTTTCGATCAATTGGGCAGGTATGTCCTCCGAAACCCAATCTACGGCGCGATCCATGAACCCGACACTTGACCGCCTGAAGCTGATTTTCCTTGGCGGCTTCCTACTTATTTCAGTGACCTTGTTGGTCGCTCATCTTGGCTGGATCTGGCCCGGAAAGACGTGCGAGGCGGGTGGCAACTGGTGGGATTGGCGCACACGCACCTGCGCGCGGCCGATCTTGATTTCCGATATCACGGGCCGGGTCATCGCCGATCCAAAGGCTCGCGCAGAGGCTAAGTCCGCCCTAGCTCGGGCTCGTAGCGTGAAGCCTTAGTCCTTTCCGCCGCCCATGCCGCCATGGCTCCCTTGGCCTCCATGACCCCCTTTTCCGCCGTAGCCACCATGGCCGCCCATACCGCCGCCATAGCCGCCCTTTCCGCCGTGGCCACCCATACCCCCACCGAACCCGCCGATATTGATGCTCGTATTGGAGGATGAATATGCGCTGGCTGAGGCGTTTGAGCTTGCGAAGCTGCTCCCACCGCCGCCACCACTAATCACGGCATAGCCGCCACCGCCGCCATATCCACCCATGGGGATAGGTCCAACGCCACCGGTCTCATAGAAAAAGTCAGGGTTCACGCGCATGGGGCTTGCGCCGTAGCCTGCAAGCGGGCCTTCACGATTATATTCCCCCCGCTCGATGATGTAGCCGCTGTCGAACGCGTCATCGCAATCACAAATTTGGCCGGTACGGCGGTCTAAGCAATTGCCGTAGTGTTGTTCGGCACCGCCGTAGCTATGAACCCGAAACTCGCCCCGACCCTGGCCTCGGTCGGACGGCAAGGGACCGTAGCGATCGTCGACGCGCTGATCTTCCTGGCAGCAACCCTCCGGCGCTTCGGCATAGACTGGCAGCTGATAGTAACGCGCCTGACGCGGGTCCTGCGTCTCGCAACAGTCGGTGCGACCATCGTCATAGGCACGGTAGACCGGAGCTTGATAGGCTGGCGCATAGTGTTGTGGACTGGCGCAACAGCCAGCCTGAGACATCTGCGGATGCGGCGTCCGTGCGCTGGCGCAGCCTGCGCTGGTGATCATTGCCAGGCCGATGGCCCCGTGAAGAAACCACTTCATGTCGCGTGTCCCAATTCTAAGCCAGCGAAATTAGGCTTGGCGGGAGCGGGGCGCGACCCCTTGCGCCTGTCGGGCGAGTGCCGCTCACCCAATCCGAGACATCTCAGAAATCGACGGCGATGCCTTTGCTTTCCCAATCGCCGTAGCGGGTGGGTTCCAATCCCCGGGGACCGCCCTCTTCGCCCAATGGCGACGCCTGAGTGGCTTGGGCACGTCGCGCTTCAGCCTCCGCGAGCGCGCGAAGGGCCTCGGGGCTCAGCACTTTGGCCGGTGTTGGGTCTTGGGCGTCGGGCATGGCTGTATTCTAGCCACGGCGTAGGGCGAACACCAGAGAGAGGTCGGCTTTGTCCTTGCCGCCGCGTTCAGAAGCGGGCACCTGCAGCTTGTGACCGACACCTCAACTGATCCCGTGGGCCTTCCGGCTCGCCGTGCCGCCCTCGACCTGCTTAGTTCAGCGCTCGCGCGTCGCGCTGGGATGGAGGAGGCGACCACGCGTCCAAGCTTCTCCGGCTTGGCCCCGCGAGATCGGGGGTTTGCTTACGCCCTTGTCTTGGCGACCCTGCGTCATCTCGGTCCGATTGACCGCGCGCTCGACGCCAAGCTTGGAAAAGCCCCCCCAGATGCGGTGCGCAACATTCTGCGGATGGGTGCAGCCCAGGCCTTTGTGATGGGTACTCCGGCCTTTGCCGCCGTTGGAACGAGTGTTGATTTGGCGGCTGCGGTCCGCGAAACGCGACCCTTCAAGGGCCTGGTCAATGCTGTTCTGAGGGGTCTGACGCGCGAGCCGCCCGATTTGACCGATCCCTCAACCTTCGCCCCGCCTTGGCTCTATTCCCGCTGGCAAGCCTCATTCGGTGAGGCCGAAGCACGCGGCATCGCAACTCAAATCGTCAGCGAGCCCGCTACGGATTTGACGCCAAAAAACTCGGACTCTCTGGCACCCGATGAGTTGGAGGTTGTCGCTCTTGTTGGCGGGTCCTGGCGAAGCGCACTGCGAGGTGATGTCTCGACCTGGCCAGGTTTTTCCCAGGGTGACTGGTGGGTGCAGGACGCCAGTGCTTCAATTCCGGCAAGACTGTTTGAGCTCAAGCTAGGACAAACCGCGCTTGATCTATGTGCGGCCCCCGGCGGTAAGACCCTTCAGCTGGCCGCGACCGGAGCGAGCGTGGTTGCGGTCGATCGCTCGGCGTCGCGCCTGGCGCGCGTCGATGAGAACCTAAAGCGGGCAGGTTTGACGGCAGAGGTTGTGGTGGCCGAGGCAGGCAGCTGGTCCGATCGCCGGACTTTCGATGCGGTCTTGCTGGATGCACCCTGCAGCGCGACGGGCACGTTTCGACGCAATCCAGATGTACTCTGGGCTGCACGTCCCGGCGATATCGCAGCGCTCTCTGCCGTCCAGACCCGCCTGTTGGACTCAGCGGCACGCCGCGTGAAACCTGGCGGACGTCTCGTCTATTGCGTCTGCTCGTTGGAGCCGGAGGAAGGCGAGGCGCAAATCGACGCATTCTTGTCTCGCACCCCCGGCTTTGTGCTGGATCCAATCGCAGCAAGTGAGGGTGGCGCACCCCAGGTCAGCCTTCGAGCAGACGGTACCCTTCGCATTCTGCCGCACCATCTGAGCGGGGGAACAGACGGTTTCTACATAGCGCGCCTCAGGGCGAGTGTGGATTAGACTTGGCGTGCGGACCCGTGCCCGCTAAGTCGGATTCATGAGCGCCCGTACCCCAATCATCGCGCCGTCGATCCTTGCCGCAGATTTCGCGCGGTTAGGCGAAGAGGCCCGTGCTGTCGAGGCCGCCGGGGCCGACTGGCTGCATATTGATGTGATGGACGGGCACTTCGTGCCGAATATCACCCTGGGACCGGACATCGTAAGGGCGTTGAAGCCGCACGTAGCGATCCCGTTTGATGTCCACCTGATGATCGCGCCCGTGGATCCCTATCTCGAGGCGTTTGCCGCGGCAGGCGCAAACATCATCAGCGTCCATCCCGAAAGTGGTCCTCACCTCAACCGCACTGTTCGGCGAATTCGCGAGCTGGGGTGCAAGGCTGGTGTCGTGTTCAACCCCTCGACCTCGCCTTCGGTGATCGAGTGGATGATGGATGAAATCGATCTCATCCTGGTGATGTCGATAAACCCGGGATTTGGTGGACAGTCGTTCATGCCCTCCCAGTTGGCCAAGATTTCCAAGCTGAAGACTATGATTGGCGAGCGCCCTATCGAACTTGAAGTCGACGGCGGGGTGACACCGGAAACCGCCCGCCTTTGTGTTTCGGCCGGTGCCACGGCCTTGGTTGCGGGCACGGCGGTGTTCAAAGGCGGTCCTGAGGCCTACGCTCGAAATATCGCAGCCCTTCGCGGCGGTTAGGAACTTGCGAATGCCGGAGGTGTTGGCGAATCTAGCACACCTTCCCGGCGGAAACACCGCCCTGGCGCTTGTGACGGGAGCTGCGCGTTGGGCAGCGCACGCGTGGTTTCGCACGCCGATCCATCGCTGGTTCATTGCGCGCGGCAGACCAGATGGCCTTATCGCGGCACCTCGTGATTTGCGCCCGACGGATTCGATCGCCGGTCACAGGCTTCTCTCCGGGCGATTTGAGTTGGCAGGCACCCTCCTAGATACGCAAGGCCGGGGCGACCCCTGGGATCAGCCAAGCCCATCGGCGCGTTTCGCCACGGACTTGCATCGCATGAATTGGCTGGCAGACTTGATGTCGCTTGGCCCGCCTGCTCACGCTGAAGCCTTGCGGCTCATCCTCGATTGGAGTCGGGTTTTTGGGCGTTGGAACAGCTTTTCGTGGGCGACGGATGTTCTTGAATATCGGGTTTTCAACCTAGCCTGCGCCGTCGGGGTGATCGCCATCGAGGCATCAGAGGCCGAGCGTCTGCTGCTTGGCTATGACCTTGCCCGGCAAGCGCGACACTTGTTGATGTGTACATGCGGATCTTGGCGGGCATCCGAACGCTTAGCCACCGTCGCCTTGGCGGGAACGGCGCTGGGTGGGGAGGCCGGTGAGCGGCTTATTGATCGGAGCTTGGTTCGCCTGGAGGGCGCGCTTGCACAAAGCGTTCACGCCGACGGCGGCCATGCGTCTCGCGCGCCCAGCGACGCTCTGGACTTGTTATTGCTACTGAAGACCTTGGACCAGGCCTTGGGCAAACGTGGGATTGCCGGACCCGCTAATCTCATGGGAGCAATGGATCGACTAGCTGGCGTTCTCCAGTTTTTCGTGCGCCAGGACGGCGGGCTACCGCTTTTCCAAGGTGGTCAGGCGAAAATGAGCACCGTCGCTGTTGCATGTTCTATACTGGACGAGTCTAGGTCGAGTGCGACCCATCGCAATGGCTACCACCGACTAGACGGCGCGAACCTCCAAGTCGTGGTCGACGCGGCACGTCCTGCGCAGGGCCTCTGGAGTCAGACCGCGTGCGCCCAGCCCGCGGCTTTAGAGGTCGATGCCCATGGTCAACGCCTGATCGTCGGATGCGGCTGGTCACCGGACGCCTTAGGTCCGCAAGCCTTCCGGATGTCCGACTCTGCGTCCACCCTATCGATCGGCGATAAGGGCTGTGGCCAACCTCTGCGCGGTTGGCGAGCGCGAGCTTTAGGCCCTCGTCTCGTTGAGACCTGCGAAGCAGTCGAAGTTCGCCGACACGAGGCAGATGGCGGCATTTGGCTGGAACTGTCGCACGACGCATGGGGTCGCCATTACCACCTGAAACCCGAAAGGCGACTTTTTCTCGACTTGGCAAGCGACCAGTTACGAGGCGAGGATCGCCTCACGCCGATAGGTGACACCGCCGCTGCGGCCGACCGACGTTTCATCCCCTTCGTCATTCGATTTCACGTCCACCCCAAGGTCAGTGTTAGTCTTACGCGCGACGGGAAGAGCGCTCTGTTGAAGCCAAATGCCGCCGAGGTGGGCTGGCGTATTCGTAGCGATGCGCAGGACATTTCGCTGGAACCCTCGGCGTACTTTCAAGACGGGGTGGCCAAACGCACACAGCAGGTGGTGCTACGCGGCCACGCGCGTGCCGATGCCGGGGCCAAGGTGCGATGGGCCCTGGCTCGGGCCAAGACTTGACCGACTCCGATCCGTGCGCGAAAAGCCCCGGACCTTGGGTGACTGGCGAATAAGATGGGCGACCATCGGGAAGCTTAAGGGTTATAGACGCCGCTCGCCTGGGCAATTTCCTCGTCACCTCGAAGGAGACTGCCGTGCCTGCCGCACCTGACTTCCCAAAGCCCGCCGACCGCGCCGTTATCAAACGGGCTCTGATCTCTGTTTCCGATAAGTCGGGGCTGCTCGAGGCCGCCAAGACCCTAGTATCGATGGGGGTCGAACTGGTCTCGACCGGCGGCACGCGGGCTGCCATTGCCGCAGCTGGTCTAGCGGTAAAGGACATCTCCGAGATCACCGGCTTCCCCGAAATGATGGACGGTCGGGTCAAGACCCTACATCCCCTGGTCCACGGAGGGCTATTAGGAGTTCGTGACGCGCCAGACCACGCAAAGGCCATGGCCGAACATGGGATCAGCGGCATCGATCTGGTCTATGTGAACCTCTACCCGTTTGAGCAGACGGTGGCCGGCGGCGGTAACTATGAAACCTGCGTCGAGAACATCGATATCGGCGGACCGGCCATGATCCGTTCGGCGGCCAAGAACCACGGCTATGTGGCAGTCTGCACGGAGCTTGCTGATCTACAGGAGGTGCTTGATGAGCTGCACACGCATGGCACTACCGGCCTAGAG
>JANPNB010000242.1:0-1519 GCA_031427275.1 Alphaproteobacteria bacterium
GATGATCCCAACCTCATAGAACTTCGCCGCGTGGCCCACAAAAACAAATAGGATGACCAGACCAAGGACGATCCGGACGATATGTTTTTTCATTCAATCTCCGGCAGATGGCACGAGCCCGGCGGTGCTCAAGCCTTGAGGGAAAAATTCCATCTTCGCGCCAGCCAATTCAATCGAAATTTGGGTGCGACCGAATCGAACACCCCGCGCACCCGGCGCGCCTGGTGGGGTCCTGGCACCAAATGGAAACCGAAATGCGTGGCCGGCATGGTGGCCGATCAGAACCTGATCGACAAATTCACATGGATCTTGTGGTCGCCCTTTTGCGGCGACTCCGAATTGAGCGCCAACGGGACCTTGCTGCCCGTGATCAAACGCGCCCACTCGGCCGAGGCAGAGATCATCCCGGCCGAATAGCGCAGGCCGAGTCCAAAACTGCTGAGGCGATCGCTGGCCAGCTTGGGGCTGACCGCCGAGGTTTCGCTACTGACAGATCCGGCATCCAGAAAGCCGGCCCAGCGCAGCCCCGGCCTCAGCTCTGGCGAATTGAACTCCAGGGAACCAAACACGCCCCGGTCACCCGAGACCGGCCGCTCACTCGTGCCACGCACCGAGGAGGCGCCGCCAATGCCGAACTGCTCGCCGGAGATCAGGGCGCCGCTGCTGTACTGCATCAGGCCGCGTGCGCCCAACGTCCAGCCCGACGCGCCCAATGCGCCCAGGTAGTTGAAGCCTGCGCGCAGCAGCCTGAATGAGGCGCTGCGGATGCGCGGATCCTCGCTCTGGTAGGCGGCGAGATTGTTGCCCGAGCCGCTCACAAGGTTGGTCGCCAGATCCACGTTGTAGCCATAGACAGTCTTGTCGGACTCGACACGCACGTTGTAGCCAAGCGTCAGCGGCCGGCTGCGCCGCTCCAACTGCCCGGGCACCGGCACGCCATTGATCTGCGTCGGGTCGAACTGCTTGTCGTCCAGGCTGAGGGTAATGTTGCTTCGCCGCCCGCCTTCGGGGTGCAGATAGTGGCTATAAGACAGGCCCATGGTCTGCCCGGCACCGTTGCTGGAAAAGGGCCCGAAATCTCCGGTGACATCCGATCGGGTGTGGCTCAGGCCAAGAACACCACCGAGCCTGTACAGCGGAATCTTGTAGTTCAGGCCAAGCTGCTTGACGCCACTGGGGTTGGCCAGCGACGTGGTGTAGGCGGCCGAAAAATTGTGATCCAGATCGAACAGGTTGGCGTGTCCGCCAATCAACGAAAAGCGGTCGCGCCCGGTGGCGACGGTGCCGCTGTTGTTCAAACTGGTGGAGAAGTTCCAGTCCTTGGATTCCTTGACCACCACCCGGACATCGATCTCGCCATCACCGTTATCGAGGAACTCCCGAACCTCTCGCATGGACCACTCCAATTCGATGCCTGCCACGGACTCTGGCGCCTGTACAAGGCTGACGCAGGATTACTATTGGAGTCTCTGGATACCAAGACCCACCAGCCTTGTGCCCGCGCGCTCATCGCCAAAGA
>JANPNB010000243.1:0-2005 GCA_031427275.1 Alphaproteobacteria bacterium
TCAGCACGCGCGCCGCCAGCGTGTCTTCCGTGTCGCCGGGTAGAACATCGATCTCGGCCTGACCAATCACCGGACCTTCATCCACGCCCGCCGTCACCTGATGCACCGTGCAGCCATGCACGGCATCGCCTGCCACAAGCGCGCGATTGTGCGTATCCACGCCCGGATATTTCGGCAGCAGAGAGGGGTGAATGTTGATCAGCTTCCCCGCCCACGCGTTCACGAACCACGGCGTCAGCACGCGCATGAACCCCGCCAGCGCGATCAGTTCAACGCCCGCCGCGCGCAGCTCCGCATCCACCGCGCGCTCGAACGCCTCGCGATCCTTGCCATAGAGCTTGTGATCCACCGCAGCCGTCTTCACGCCGAAGCTGCGAGCCTTCTCGAGCCCGCCGGCATCCGGCTTGTTCGACAGTACCAGAACAGGCTCGCACGGCCAGTTCGCATCGGCCGCCGCTTTCAGCAGCGCCTCCATGTTGGAGCCGCGCCCGGAAATAAGAATACCGAGGCGTTTGCGGTTCATCTCTGCTCCGGGCGGACCAGGTACTGAAACGGGAACACCCAGACGCGTTTGCGGCCGCACGGGCAAAGCGACTTGGGAAGGTCTGGGACTTTCGACTGCTGGTCATCGCTGCCGCTAGACCACACTTTGAGGCGGCATTTCGGGCATCTTATCTGGTTCTGGACTGTGGACAGCGCCAGCATTCCGATAACCGGAACAAGCAACCAACCCAAACCCACCGCCTGGAAGAAAGAAAGGTTTGAGATAACGACGACGGCTACAAGCAGCCACGACGCTATGATGGACCACATCCAAACCATCAGGCGGGCGCGAGTTCGCCAATGACGAAGGCGTCCTCACCCTCATACGCCAGCCGCTCCATCAGCGGCATTGCCACTGCAGGGTCAACCGCCATCACAATGCCGACGCCGCAATTGAACGTACGCCGCATCTCCTCGTCCGACATCGCGCCGGTTTCCTGCAGCCACTTGAACACCGGCGGCAATTGCCATGCCTTGTAGTCGATCTTCGGCGCGAGATGATCCGGCAGCATGCGCGGCGTGTTCTCGGTCAGCCCGCCGCCTGTGATATGCGCCAGCCCCTTGATACGCTTGTTGCGGATCAGCGGCAGCAACGCCTTCACATAGATCTTCGTCGGCGCGAGCAGCGCTTCGCCCAGCGTCTTGCCAGGCGCGAACGGCGCGAGATCTTCGAGTTTCAGTCCGCTCCGTTCCACGATCTTGCGGATCAGCGAATAGCCGTTGGAGTGCGGCCCGGACGACGGCATCGCCACCAGCAGGTCGCCCGCCTTCATGTCCTGCATGCGCGGAAGAATGTCCTCGCGCTCGACACCGCCAACCACGAAGCCTGCGAGATCGTAATGCCCCGGCGCGTACATGCCCGGCATTTCCGCCGTCTCGCCGCCGACCAGCGTGCAGCCCGCCTGACGGCAGCCTTCCGCGATCCCCGCCACAACCTTGGCGCCGGTTCCCTTGTCCAGCTTTCCGGTCGCGAAGTAGTCGAGGAAGAACAGCGGATCGGCGCCCTGCGCCAGCACGTCGTTGACGCACATCGCGACGAGATCGATGCCGATCGTTTCGTGACGCCCGGTCGCGAAAGCCAGCATCAGCTTGGTGCCAACACCGTCCGTACCCGAAACAAGTACGGGGTCCTTGAACCCCGCCGCCTTGAGATCGAACAGTCCGCCAAAGCCGCCGAGCGCGCCATCCGCGCCGGGGCGTTTTGTCGAGGCCGCCAGCGGCTTGATGGCGTCAACTAGCGCGTCGCCTTCATCGATGTCGACGCCAGCATCGCGATAGGTCAGGGGGGTCTTGGAATCCGGGCCGGTCATGGGCTGCTGCTAACACGATATTCCGGGTTATCGCCAGCATGCCAAAACGTTCATGCACAACCTGCCTTACAATGGCCGGAAGGCGCTGATACGTATGCCCGCCATGAAGAAAATCGCCAGATTCGTTGCCCTTGCAGTTGCGTCCGCCGTCG
>JANPNB010000244.1:0-7344 GCA_031427275.1 Alphaproteobacteria bacterium
ATCGAACCCACGGGCAATACCGCCCAGGTGGCCATCGAGAAAGGTATCCCCACCGAGGTGTCCTTCTTCAATGATGCCACAGGCCGCGATCTCGCCACCCGCGGCCTCACGGCTGATCTGATGGCTGGCAACAATGTGCTCGCCCACGTGCCGGACATTGGGAATTTCGTGGCCGGCTTTCGCCATGTCCTGAAGCCGCATGGTGTCCTGACCTTCGAATTTCCACATCTGCTCAATCTGATCGAGCTGGTGCAGTTCGACACCATTTATCATGAGCATTATTCCTACCTGTCGCTGCTGGCAGTGGAAAAGGTCTTACGTGCCAACGGCTTAAGACCGTTTGATGTTGAACTATTATCGACGCACGGTGGCTCCCTTCGGGTCTTCTGCTGCCACGAGGCGGCGACCCACATCGAAACTGAAGCCTTGAGAACCCTCCGCGCCCGCGAGGCCGCCGCCGGTCTTCACCAACTCGCCACCTATGAGGGCTTCACCGCGCGGGTCGAGGCGGTGCGTGCCGCCTTCCTCGCCTTCCTGGCAAAGGCCAAGGCCGACAACAAGACCGTCGCCGCCTACGGCGCGGCAGCCAAGGGCAACACCTTCCTCAACTATGCTGGGGTCGGAACTACTGATGTCGTCGCCGCCTTCGACGCGAACCCGCACAAACAGGACCATGCCCTGCCGGGCAGTCACATCCCGATCTTTGCCCCGGCCAAGGTAGCGGAGATCAAGCCCGACTACCTGCTGATCCTGCCTTGGAACTTGAAGGACGAAATCATGGGCCAAATGGCCTATATTCGGGGTTGGGGTGGAGCCTTCGTCACCGCCTCGCCGTCACCTAAGGTCTGGCCCTGATGCAGTTCACGCAAACGGAGATTACTGGCGTCACAATTGTCGATATCGACCCGCTGACGGATGAACGGGGGGCATTTGCCCGGCTATATTGTCCCGATGAGTTCGCCGCCGCCGGCTACCCTTTCGTGCCGATCCAGACAAGCCTGTCGCGCAATGCCCGGCGACACACCTTGCGCGGCCTTCACTACGAGGCCTCGCCGCGCGAGGAGGCCAAGCTGGTTCGCGCAGTCAAGGGGCGGATCTTTGACGTGGCGGTGGACCTGCGCCCCAACAGCCGTACCTATCTGAAGTGGGTCGGCACGGAGCTTTCCGACGAAAACGGCAGGGCCCTATTGATCGGACGCGGCATGGCCCACGGCTTTATCACCCTGGAGGACGAGAGCGACGTTCTCTACCAAATTGACCGCATTTATGAGCCCGGCCATGGGCGCGGCTATCGCTGGAATGACGCTGCCTTCGGCATCGCTTGGCCCGCAGCACCAGCCCTGTTGTCGGAGCGCGACAGCAGCTATTCTGACTTCCTCGTGCAGGTTTAGGCGGGCCATTGTGCTGAAAATAGATCCAACAGCAAAGATTTCACCGCTGGCGGACATCGAACCCTCTGTACGCGGAACATTGATCCAAATTGGCGCTCGGACGGCGGTCGATGCGTTCGTCAAGATCAAGGCTACCGGCGGCATGGGCGACCTCACCATTGGAGCCGACTGCGCCATTAATTCGGGCACTGTCATCTATACCGGCAACGGCATCACCATTGGCGACGCGGTGCTGATCGCCGCCAACTGCACGCTGGCCCCCACCAATCACGCGTTCTCAGACCCAAGCCGCCGCATCCGCGACCAAGGTTTCCAGCCCAGCCGAGGCGGCATCATTATTGGCGACGATGTCTGGCTTGGGGCCAATGTGGTGGTGCTGGACGGCGCAAACATCGGCCAAGGCTGCGTCATCGCCGCCGGCTCCGTGGTCCGTGGCACCCTAGAGCCTTACAGCATCTACGCTGGCACCCCAGCCAAGCGTGTCGGAGCTCGGGGCGGGTGAGGGTGGCGCTCCTTAATCCGCCCCCCCTGGGGGAGGTGGCCCGGAGGGCCGGAGGGGGTTGCAGCCCACAGGCTTGCGCCCTTCAACCCCCTCAGTCGCTTTCAGCGACAGCTCCCCCAGCGGGGGAGCATTTTAGGCCCGTAAGACCATGACCCAGTTCACCGTCATCGGCGCGTCCGGCTTCATCGGCTCCAGGCTCGTCACATCCCTCACCGCCGCTAGCCACAGCGTCTGCGCCCCCACCCGCGATGACCGCGCCCTCTTCACGCGCCCGCTCGGTCGCGTCTTCTATTGCGCAGGCCTCACCGGCGACTTCATCACCCGGCCGTTTGACACCGTCGAGGCCCACGTCACCCTGTTGGCCAAACTCCTCCAGACCGCCACCTATGACCGCCTCGTCTACCTCTCCTCCACACGGCTTTATGACAGCCTGGGCGCTGACGGCGGGCAAGAAACCGACACGTTGGCCCTTGACCCCGCTCTACCGCGCAACGTCTACGATCTCTCCAAAGCCCTCGGCGAAAACCTCTGCCTCAACCAGTCGGGCGGACGGGCTGTGGTCGCGAGACTTTCGAACGTATTCGCCGCCGACCCCGCCGCCAGCGGCTTTCTCTCCGAGCTATTGATGCGCGCCAAGACCGAACGCGACATCGAGCTCCCGGTCTCCCCAAACGGTGCCCGCGACTACATCCACGTCGACGACGCCGTGGCCGCCTTGCTGGCCCTAGAGGCCTCCGACCTAACCGGCATCGTCAACCTCGCGCGAGGGGAGGTAGTCACCAATGCGGAGCTGGTTGAGGTGTTCGCGCTGGCTGGATGGACGCTGCGGCTGACCGGGCAGGGGGATGTGGCATCTCAGCCGGTTTGCAATGTGGATCGGCTGGCGGCGGTGGGACTCGTGGCTCGGGAAGTGCGCGCTTTGCTCGGTGGCTTGCTTACAGAGGCTCGGTGATTCGAGTTGGAGGTTATGCGGATGGCGAGGGTTTGGTCTAGCAATCTACTCATCACGGGAATTAGACACCCTCGCTCACCGGATCACCGGCCAGCCGGGAGTGGTACATGATCCGGGGCTGCGTCATGTCCCAGGGGCAGGCGCGGTGCATGAGGCGGCGGTTGTCCCATAGGATCGCGTCGCCGGGGGTCCAGTCGTGGTGCCAGGTGCGCGGCGGTTGGCAAGCTTCGGCGGTGAGTCCTTCGAGGAATTGTTCGGCCTCTGCGGGGTCCATGCCGGGGATGCCGTAGGCATGGCGGCCGATCATCAGGCAGGCGCGGCCGGTCTCCGGGTGAATCTTGACCAGGGGGCGAAGGGGCGGGTCTTTGACGGTCATGCCATAGCCGGAATAGCTGCTGCCGGGTTTGTGGGCGTGGCCGACCTTGGCCTGACTATAGTTTAGGGAGTGGTAGGCGCTAAGGCTTTCGACGCAAGTTTTCATGGAGGGACTCAGGGCGTCATAGGCCGCCGCCATATCGGCAAAACCGGTCTGCCCATCGCGGCTGGGCACCACATGGGCGGTGAAGACCGCGCCCTTGGCCTGGACCGGCATATAGGTGCTGTCGCAGTGCCAGCCCATATTGCCCTTCAGCACCTTGACCACATCATCGTCACCGTCGGCGGCGCGTAGGGTGCCGTCGGCGCGGACATTGCTGATCGGGGTGATCTCGATCTCCAGCGGCCCTAGACGCCGCGCGAAGACGACCTGTTGGTCTAAGGTTAAGTGCTGGCCTGGGAAGATCAACAGGCCGAAGTCGAGCCAAGTTTGGTAGAGGGCGGCGAACTCGGCGTCGCTGAGATTAGCAAGGCTCAAGCCAGTGACCATCGCCCCGAAAGTGGCGGGTAGCGGCTCGGTGGTGAAGGAACACTGCATCTGCAAACCCATGAGGTGACTCCCGACCTAGGCCTTCTCCGCTTCCCGCAGTTTTGCGTACTCGGCCTTCAGGTCTGACAGCTTGTCGGCGTACTTCTCCTGGGCGTCCTCGCGCAGGCGCGGGATGTGGTATTTGGGGAAGAGGTCGTTGTCGGGGCGGTAGTTTTTGAGGACCTGCTTGGCGAGCGTGACCTTGTGAACCTCGGTGGGGCCGTCGGCGATGCCCATGACCAGCGAGGAGGTGACCATATGCATGAAGGGCATTTCGTTGGAGACGCCCAGCGCGCCGTGCAGGTGGGCGGCCTTGGTGGCGATGTCGCCGTAAACCTTGGGCGTCAGCACCTTGATAGCGGCGATGTCCTTGCGCACGAGGTTATAGTCCTTGTGCTTGTCGATCAGCCAGGCGGTGCGCAGGACCATTAAGCGGAAGCTTTCCAGCGCAATCCAGCTATCGGCGATGTCGGCCTGTACCAATTGCAGGTCGCCCAGTTTGCCGTCGCGCGTGTTGCGTGAGACGGCGCGTTGGCACATCAGGTCCAGCGCGTGCTGGCAAGCCCCGACCGTGCGCATGGCATGGTGGACGCGACCGCCACCCAGGCGGACCTGAGCGATGACGAAGGCCGCGCCGCGCTCGCCGAGCAGGGCGTCATAGGGCAGGCGCACATTAGTGTAGCGCATGTAGCCCTCAGACCCGGCCCCGATCTCGCCGCTGCCGACGCCGACATTGCGCACGATCTCAACGCCGGGCGTGTCGGTGGGCACCAGGAAGATCGAGGTGCGGCGATAGGGGTCTTTGGCGTCAGGGTCTGTGACCGCATAGAGCACCAGAACCTTGGCATAGCGGGCATTGGTGGAGAACCATTTCTCGCCATTGATCACCCACTCATTCCCGTCGAGCACCGCGCGGGTGGTGAAGGTGAGCGGGTCCGACCCGCCTGTAGGCTCTGACATTGAGAAAGCCGAGCGGATCTCGCCGTTCAGCAGGGGCCAGAGATACTGCTCTTTCTGTTTGTCGCTGCCGTAGTGGGCGATGATCTCGGCATTGCCGGTGTCGGGCGCTTGGCAGCCGAACACGGTGGGGGCAAGGCCGTTGCGACCCAGCTTCTCGTTCATCAGGCCGAGCTTCAGCTGGCCAAATCCTTGACCGCCAAGTTCCGGACCCAGGTGACAGGCCCAGAGGCCCTGGTCTTTGACCTTTTGCTGTAGAGGCTTGATGAACTTCTCGCGACCCAGCTGGCCATAGACGGCCATGCCGAGGTGGCTGAGCGGCTCGACTTCATCGCGCATGAAATCATCGAGCCAGTCGAGTTTCTTTTGGAATTCCGGGTCGGTTTCAAAATCCCAGGCCATATCGCGCGCTCCCAATATCGTGTTCTTGAAATGGTATTGGGCCGAGTATCAAACGGCTGATCACATTGCGCAATCCTTCCTCTTTCCCCTGGACTGACCTTAGGGATGGGTTCTCATACTGCGCTGAGAGATTGAGGAGTGGCCATGTCGCTGTCGCCGCAACGCCGGTTTGTTTCGCCCGGTCCTGATGAAACCCTGTTGGAACTGGCCGCGCGCGCCATGCCAGGTGAACCGGTCGAGGTCGCCGCCGACAAGATCCGCAGTTGGAACCTGCATGTCTTTGCCATGCGCAAGCCTGCAGGTCTGTTGTTGGGCAGTGATGTGGTGTTTGTCGAGCCGCCACGCGGATGAGCGATGAGCCGACCATTGTGCGCGCGCTGATAACCGGCGGCCATGACGGTGCCGCCGAGATGGTGGTGCGGCTGGCCTATGGCAACGGCGTCGAGCGGGACCTGGTTTTGGATTCCGATACCGGACTTGATTTGATGACCCGCTGCGGCGTGTCGCATTTGGATGACTTGGTCGGCCAGTCTTGGCGCAAGTTCATGGCATGGGAGAAGAGCGATGTTTGATCTGATCATTCGCGGCGGCCGAGTTGTCGACGGCACGGGCACGCCGAGCTATCTGGGTGATGTGGCCGTGCAGGACGGCAAGATCGCGGCGGTCGGCGTGGTGCACGGCGAAACCCTGGCCGAGATCGACGCCAAGGGCCGGGTGGTGGCACCGGGCTTTATTGATCCCCACACCCATTTTGATGTGCAGCTGCTCTGGGACGGGGCCGCCAAGCCCGCGCTGGAGCACGGGATCACCTGCGTGGTGCCGGGCAATTGCTCGCTGTCACTGGCCCCGATCCGCGCGGGGGACCGCCAGCGGGTTGTGGGCATGTTCCAGCAGATCGAAGAAATGCCGCCGGCGGCATTTACGCAGGCCTTTGATTGGACATGGGAGGACTTCGCCGGATACCGCGATGCGATCAATCCGGGACTGTCGGTCAATGTGGCCCCTCTGGTCGGCCATAGCGTGATCCGCCTGTGGGTGATGGGAGCCGAGGCGCAGGAGCGCGCGGCGACGCCCGACGAGATCGCTGCGATGCAAGAGGTGTTGCGTGAGAGCCTGAAGGCCGGGGCCGTCGGGCTGAGCACCAGCTTCGTCGATGTCGACGAGAACGGCCGCCCGGTGCCCAGCCGATTTGCGCAGTTTGAAGAGCTGGACGCCCTGTCGGCGGTGCTGGGTGAGTTGGGCAAGATGCTGCAATGCGTGCCGGAATTCTATGACACCGACATCACTCTGGCGCGGATTGACCAGCTGTCGGAGCTGTCGATTAAGCACAAGATCCCGACGACCTTCTCGCCGGTGTTCGACTCGACGGGTGCGCCGACCAATGTGGCGCGCACCATGGCCCGGGTTGAGGAGCAATTTGCACGCGGCGCCAGGGTTTGGCCGCAGATGCAGACCCGGCCCATCGACATCAGCTTTTCCCTGTTGCGGCCCAGCCTGTTCTTTTCGCGGCTGCCACGTTGGGTGCGGGTCTTACGGTTGGCGTTAGATGCTCGGCTAGACGCGCTGCGCGACCCTGACACGCGGGCCAAGATGGTGGCCGATCTTGGCCCCGACGGCGGCGAGCGGATGATGGGCAGGCTGGTGGTACGTGGCGGCGACGCGGCTCCGGAAGCTTGGGTCGGCAAAACCCTGGGTGCAATAGCCGCTGAGCGCAGGGAATGCCCGGCGCTTGCGCTGATTACCTTGTCGCTGGAACATGACTTGGATGTGGCGTTCCTGTCGGCCAACCAGGGCCACGAGGCCACCGACCGGATCGGTCCGATGCTGGCCCACCCCTTGATGCATATCGGGGCCAGCGACGGCGGGGCCCACATTGCCAGCTTCTCGACCTATGGCGATACCGGCTATCTGTTCAGCGAGTTCGTCCGCAAGGCCGGGGCCATGAGCCTGGAAAAGGCGGTCGCCAAGATCACGTCCGAAACGGCCGACATCTGGGGCCTGAAGGACCGCGGTCGCCTGCAACCCGGCCTTGCAGCCGACATCGTCGTGTTCGACCCCGACCGCATCGATCGCGGCGAGGAACGCCCGGCCTTCGACATGCCTGGCGACGGCATGCGCTATGTCCGCGACGCCACCGGGATCGACACCGTACTGGTCAACGGCCAGATCGCCTATGCCAAGGGCGACTATACTCTGGCGCGAGCCGGCGTCGTCTGCGTCTAGCCGCACCGGGCGC
>JANPNB010000245.1:0-8733 GCA_031427275.1 Alphaproteobacteria bacterium
GTCGTGTCGAAATTCTAAATTGGAGGGTTACACTGTGAACAAGTTTTTGACTTTGGCTCTGGGCAGCGCAGCCGCGTTGGCTTTGGCCGTCTCGGCTCCAGCTTCGGCTGGTACTTTGGTTCTGGAAGGCTCCGACGCCACCAGCTTCCACCAAGATGCTAACTATACCTCGCAGCTGTTCGGCTATCTGAAGGGCGCATCTGCTCTGCCGGTTCTGGTTTATAGCTCCGGCGGTACGGTTACGATCACCAATGCTCCGGCAGGTACGGTCTATGCTACCAGCCTGGCAGGCCTGAACACCGCCAATTACAGCGCCATCTATATTCAGAGCCCAGGCGGCTGCTGCTCTGATAATTACAGCGGCGTGAACGGCGATGCGAACAAAGCCAATCTGGCGTCCTTCTATGCGGCTGGCGGCAGCGTCTCGATTGGTGACTATCAGGGCAATGCAGGCTGGGGTACGCTTCTCGGCTTTGCTGGTCTGAGCACCATTACAGCTGCTGACATCGGCGGCCTGGGCGGCGGTGCCGGTGGTTCGACTTGCTTCGACACCGAAACCTTCCTGCCAAGCGCTCTTGCGGCGGGCTTCACTCAGCCTGGCTCGCTCGGCTGCTGGGGTCACCAATCCTACAAGATGAGCACCTTCGGCGCTCTGGGCTTCAACAACCTCGTTGAGTCCAACCACGGTCTCGGCAAGGGCTGGTCCAGCTTCTTGGCCCTCGGCGGCGTCCTCGGCGGCGGCGTTCCTGAGCCAGCGACCTGGGCGATGATGCTGGTGGGCTTTGGTGCCATCGGTGCAACCCTGCGCGGCTCACGTCGTCGCGCGGCGATGGTGAAAGCCTAAGCTTCCAAACTTCGACCCCCTAAGGGTCTGACGGACGCCCCGCTGATCGCAAGGTCAGCGGGGTTTTTCGTGGGCGCAGCCTTTACGGCAATTTTACACCCCGCCGGTATTAACCAAGCCACCCCGTCCTTGGGGCTATGGAGATCTTGGTGCTTGCGACCCCGCTAACCATTGCGGCCCTGGCCTAGCTGTTGCTGGCCGCAATCCGCAACCGACTCGCGGGTGCCCAGCACTTGGCGACCAAGCTGACTGTGCTCTACACGGGCCTGTTCGGTGTGGTCCTGATCTTGATCTCTCTGGCCGTCTACTCCGCGATCTCTAGCGCGGCTCAGCGTCAGGTGCGCGGCGAACTGGTGGCCTCGGGCACGGTGTTTGACCGGGTCTGGTCGATGCGGTCAGAGCAGCTTCGTCAGGGCTCAACCCTGTTGTCGCGCGACTTCGGATTTCGTGAGGCGGTGGCGACGGGCGACAAGGCCACCATCGTTTCGGCCATGGAAAACCTGCGGGCGCGGTTACAAATCGATCTGGCATTCATGGTCGGCACAGACGGAAGCATCGCCACTACCCAGGCCCTGGACTTCGAACCTGACCATCTGCTGAACGCCCTCTATAGCTCTGAGGCGCCATCGGGCGTCTATGTGCTGGACGGTACACCCTATCAGATGGTCGCCTCGCCGATTCTCTCGCCCGATCTGGTGGGCTGGACGGTGTTTGCCGTTCGGCTCGACACCGCCGAGATGTCCACCCTCGAACGGCTGGCGGCCATCCCGCTAAGGGCCAGCGTGGCGCACAAGGTCGGGGCAAGCTGGGTACGTGACCCATCGCGTAATTTGGGCGATCAGACAGACCTCAACCGACTGATGACGCGCGCGGAGCGTACCAAAACCCGCGCCCCTCTGGAGATGGATACGCCGGCCGGGGCCGCCATCGCCCTGGTCAAGCCGCTTCAATCCCTGACCCAGCAAGATCACACCGCGCTGGTTCTGACCTATCCGATGGCCCAGGCGCTCGCCCCCTATCGCCCGCTCCTGGCGAGCATTGGCCTGACCGGCCTTTTGGGTCTGTTGCTGGTGGTCCTCGGCAGCTGGAGCTTGGCGCGCGGCGTGACCCGCCCCGTCTCTGCACTCGACGCCGCCGTTGGTCGCCTGCAGCGCGGCGAGGACGGTCAAGTGGCCGTCGAAAGCCAGGACGAGATCGGCCGGCTGGCGGCAAGCTTCAACTTAATGGCCAAAGAAATTCGCGAACGCGAACGGGCGATTACCCACCTCGCCTTGCACGACGCCGAAACCGGCCTGGGCAATCGCCTTTCGTTGGAGCGGGCCCTGGAGGCAATGTCGCTGGAGGTTGGGCCCAGACTGTTTGTCGCGGTCCTGGGCATTGACCGGTTTGCGCACGTGCGCGGGGCCATCGGCTACACCCTGGCCGCACAGGTGATCCAGGAAGTGGGTGCGCGCCTTTCAGGCCTTCAGGCTCGCGGTGCAGTGGCGCGGTTGTCGACGGATGTCCTGGGCCTTGCATTTGTCGCTGACGACCTGACGGGCGCGCAAAGCCTCCTGGAGGCCGTGCTGGTAGACTTAGAGCAGCCACTCCACATTGGTGGTGATGCCATTGATGTGGCGCTCTCCGTGGGATTGTCGCCGGTGCCACCGGGGCAACCTGCCGGTGAGATGATAGCGCGCGCCAATATCGGCCTTGATCAGGCGCGCGCCCGGCAAGCCAAGATCGCAGTCTTCGACGCCGAGACTTACGGCGATCCAGCTTCAAATCTGGCGCTGATGAGCGGCATGCTATGGGCCATACGATCGGGCGGCATTGAGCTGTTTCATCAGCCAAAGTTCGATCTGCGCCAGCGCCGCGTCAATGCGGTCGAGGGGCTGGTCCGTTGGCGCCACCCTACGCGCGGCATGCTGCGCCCCGACCTGTTCATCCCGATGGCCGAAGAGACCGGCCATATCCGCACCTTGACCGACTGGGTGCTGCGCCAAGCGATCATCGACCAGACCGCAATGGCCAAGGCTGGACATGAGCTGGAAGTCTCGATCAATATATCTGGCCGCCTGCTGGGTGACCGTGACTTCGCCGATCTGGTGGATCGCACGGTGAAACCGGCACCCGGCAAACTCTGCTTCGAAATCACCGAAACCGCCGTCATTGAACACCCAGATCTGGCGCTGGAACTTCTGGACCGGTTCCGCGACGCCGGTGTGGCGATCTCCATTGATGACTTTGGCTCGGGTCTATCGTCCCTGGCCTATCTCAAACAGATCCGTGGTCAGGAACTGAAGATCGACCGGTCGCTGATCACCGACATTACCCAGAGCCAGCGCGACGCCCTGATCGTCCGTTCCACCATCGATCTGGCTCACGGCCTGGGCATGAAGGTGACGGGCGAAGGTGTGGAAACCGCCAACACCTTCCAGCTGTTGGCGGCCATGGGGTGTGACTCCATCCAAGGCTATTTTGTCGCCAAACCCCAGCCCTTGAACGAACTCCTAGTCTTCCTGCGCGAAGATGGCGCGCAACGGGCTGTCGGCTAGTCTCCACGCCCTGAGAGGGCCCCAATCACCAACTGGATGAACTCAGTGCCCCATGGTTACGGCTGAGCGCAGGTCGGCGATCACCGCCTCTCGCCCCCCGGCAGAGGGGATGACGACCTTGCGGATTTGTTGGTTTTTGGCGGTTTTCATGTAGGGCTGCCAGACGGTCATGCTGGCCGCGCCCGCGGGCAAGTTGCGGATCAGGGCGATCCCATCGGCGCCAGTCTTGGCGGCGAACGGCGTATCGACCACCACCACATAGGCAATCATCTGATCGTGGATGTTGCAGCCAAGCGGCACGATCCCAGCTTGGTCAAAGCGAACACTGCGGGTTTCATCGTGGCCATAGAGTTTGACCTCGAACTTCTTGACCGGCGAGAACGAGTACACATGATGGCGCACATTGTCCTTGTTGGGAAACAAGACCTCAGACCCGATCGGCACGATCAGCACAAAGGGATTAAACTGAATGTTCTGCTGAGCTACGGCATAGGGCCATGAGAACCTGATCGGGGTGCCGGGCGTTCCACTCGCGGTTTTGATGGTGACGACCGCGTCCTTCACCGGCTGGCCCGTCGGGGTTTTAACGCTCACCGTCAGGTCCGCCGCGAGCGCCGGGCTTGAAAGGGCCAGAATAAGCAACAGAATCAAATTTCGCATGGTCCGGTGAGCCTAGAGCCCGTTCCCTTCAGACGGAACCGTCTGAAGGGAGAAACTGGGCTCTAAATCTAAAGAGGTAGAGCATGCTTTCGTCTTACCGGCGGTGCCCACTTATCGGAACATGCTCTAGATCTAGCTCAGGCCATAGGGCCGATAAGGTCCGGCGATCAGCTGCTCAAACACGCCCATGCCGCGCTGAGGATCCTCGCCAGGAACCGTCAGTGTCACGTGGGAAAGCGCCTGAATGTGCCAGTTTTCGGGGCTGGCCATATTGACCTTGGCCAGATCGATATCTTCGCGGGCCACTACCAGCTCGCCCTTATACATGCCGTGCCGCCACTCGGGATGGCCGTAGCCAATGCCGCGCATGAGGAAGGTTAGGAAAGGTTCAAACTTCACCTTAGCCGAACCCTGGGCCAGCGGGATCACGAGATTGCCGCCTTGGGCATGACGGGTGCCGGGGATGAGCGTCACATCCTCGATGGTTGCGCCCTCGCAGTGATAGCCACCGTCGTGACCGGCCCCGTCGGGCATAATCACCGCGCGCGTATTCCACGGCACGCCGTCCGGATCGGCATTGACGTGGAAGAACACGCTCCGGTCGGCGAAATTGAGCGGCGTCCACTGCCAGAAGAAGCCGCCGAGCGTCTGTGGCACCGTGGGCTGGGGATCTGGCGCACCGACCGGCCGCACGCCCCACGACCTGTCGCGGGTTCCCACCGTGCCTGCGGCCAGGCTTTTGCGCACGCCATCAACCTCAATCCAGCCAGTGATCCGCACGTTCTGGGTTAGGCGGGTATAGTCCATGAAGGCGCGCGGCCCGATCCGGCGCATGAACCGCGGCTCCTCAATCGGGAAGGTGCGCCCCTCAAAGGTGAGGTCCGCGGCAATCCCATCGGTGAGCGCGACACTGACACGCAGTTTCTGCAACGGTTCCAGCACCTCGATGCTTATGGGGCCGCATTGCAGATCCATCCGCTCCATGTTCAGCAGTCGCGAGGCGTGCAGGCAGTGCTCGACGCCATTGCGGATCACCGAAAAATGCGCGTCGGCCACGTTCAGGTGTGGATAGACACCGAAGGC
Organism: Alphaproteobacteria bacterium; assembly: GCA_031427275.1. Classification (GTDB taxonomy): domain Bacteria; phylum Pseudomonadota; class Alphaproteobacteria; order Caulobacterales; family Caulobacteraceae; genus Phenylobacterium. The sequence continues at coordinate 5,125 of JANPNB010000245.1, forward strand.
TATAGCGAAAAACTCGGAGCCGTCCGGCTGATAACCGTTGAAGAAATAGCGGTCGTAAAAGTTTCGATCAGTCCCGGAATAGGCGATGGGTTCGGGCGTCTGGTGGATGGGAAAGTCATCGGCCTTGGTCAGCATGGCGGGTCCTCCGGTTTGGGCGATCTTAGCCATCGCCTCTTGTCAGTCTTGCGACGACGTCGCAGACAGCAGTATCAAGTGAATGCAGATAACCACACAAGGGAGACGCTGTAATGCTGACCTAAGGTCAGCATTCGCGGGAAAGCTGGCATGAGTACAATTGACATCGCTATCCCGCAGGACCGTGCCAACACTTTGGTCGATCCAGTAGCCTATGCCGACGGGCGCATTCATGAGACCTATGCCTGGCTGCGGGCCAATAATCCCATGGGTAGGGCGACGATTGAGGGTGTTGAACCGTTCTGGGTCGCCACCAAGCACGCTGACATCTTGGAGATCAGCCGCCAGAACGCTCTGTTCTCCAATGGCGAAAAGTCGGCCACGATGGTCAGCCAAGCTGTCGATGCGCGGGTCCGCGCCATGACCGGGGGCAGCCCGCACCTGTTGCGTACTCTGGTCCAGATGGACGCGCCCGATCACATGAAATACCGCGTCCTCACACAATCCTGGTTCCTGCCGCAAAACATCCGCAGCCTGGAAACCCGCATCCGCACCATCGCCAAGGCCGCCGTCGAGACCATGCTGTCCAAGGGCAATGAGTGCGATTTCGTCAATGAGGTGGCGCTGCACTACCCCCTGCGCGTGATCATGGAGATCATGGGCGTGCCGCCGGAAGACGAGCCCCGGATGCTGATGCTGACCCAGGAACTGTTCGGGGCCTCCGATCCGGAACTGGGCCGCAAGACCGAAACTGAAGCTGATCCTGCCGCCCAGATTGACATGGGCGTCATCACCGATTTCTTCAAGTATTTCAATGCATTCTCTGAATCCAAGCGCGCCAATCCCACCGATGACCTGGGCACGCTGATTGCCAATTCCAAAATCGACGGCGAGCCGATTAGCCACTTCGAAGCGATGGGCTATTACATCATCGTGGCTACCGCAGGCCACGACACGACGTCCTCATCGACTGCCGGAGCGCTGTGGGGTCTGGCGCAGAACCCTGATCAATTGGCCAAGGTCAAAGCCGACCCGTCTTTGATCCCGGGGTTGGTGGACGAGTCCATCCGTTGGATTACACCCGTCAAGACCTTCATGCGGACCGCCATGGAGGACACCGAAATTGCTGGCCGCAAGATGAGCAAGGGCGATTGGCTGATGCTCTGCTATGCGTCTGGCAATCGCGATGAGGCGGTGTTCGATGCCCCCAATGACTTCCGTGTCGACCGCTCACCCAACAAGCACTTGGCCTTTGGCTATGGGGCGCATCTTTGCCTGGGTCAGCACCTGGCCAAGATGGAAATGCGCATCCTCTGGGAAGAGCTGTTGCCGCGCCTGAAGTCGGTGGAGCTGGCGGGTGAACCGGCCATGAGCCAGTCCGTGTTCGTCAATGGGCCAAAGCGCTTGCCGATCCGGTTCGAAATGGCGTGAGCCATCCGCTGGAGCCCCGGCTGGCGAGCTATATCGCGGGTAGGATGCCGCAGGCTCGCGAGATCGGGGTTGAGGGATTGTCGCGTATTTCCGGCGGGGCCTCCAGGGAGACATACCGTTTTACGCTGAGCTGGACTGAAGGGGGGCAGAGGTTAAGCCGCAAGCTGATTCTGCGTCGCGACCCTCCCGCTAGCCTGATCGATACCGAGCGGCGGATTGAGTTCGAAGCCTACCGCGCCTTCTACGGATCATCGGTGCCGGTGCCAGAAATGTTATGGCTTGAAGAGGGTAGCGAGCCCCTCGACCACCCGTTCTTTATCGCCCAAGAGCTGGAAGGTTATCAGGCGGCGCCAGCTATATTGTGGACCCCGCCGTATCTCGATACCCACACAAAACTGGCTCAAGCCAAGTGGTCGATTTTGGGCCAAATTGCCCGGGCTGATCCTGCGGAACTCGGCTTGGATCAGGTGATGACCGCGGTGGTGCCCGCAGATTGCGCGACCCGCGAATTGAGCTATTGGGAGGGCGTGCTCAACGAAGATGAGGCCGAGCCCTTACCGATTACCCGCGCCGCCATCCGCTGGCTGCGGGCCAATCCACCGCCACCACCCGCGCAGATTCGCGTAGTGCACGGCGACTATCGCACCGGCAATTTTCTCTACGACACCGACGGGGTCATCCACGGCATATTGGATTGGGAAATGGCGCATCTGGGTGATCCGTTGGAAGACCTGGGCTGGAGCCTGAACCCTGTCTGGTCCTTCGGCCGCGAGCTTGCCGGCGGACTTGTTACATCCGAGCAAGCGGTTGCGATTTGGGAGGCGGCCAGCGGCATGACAGCTAACCCGGCTGCCTTGCACTGGTGGACTTTGTTCAATTGCGTGAAGGGACAGGCGATCTGGATTTCTTCGGCGCGCGCCTTCATCGATGGCGGTAACCGGGAACCCATCATGGTCTACCCGCCCTGGGCGCTTCAGAATGCTCAAGATCGCGCCATCTTGAAGGTGATGGGTAAACTATGAAACCTGACATTCCCTCTGTCCTGGCTGAACTCGCGGGTTTGATCGTCCGCAATGCAGCCCCCGGCATCGCCGATACCGACCGGGCGAGTGCGCTGGGTCTCTCTGCCGCACTAATGGGCATCGCCGCAGGGGCCCTGGACGGGATGGCCCATCACTTGGTCCAGGAAAATCGTAGGGCGCGAGCCTTGCTGGGTGAGGTGGGATCGGACGAGGATTTACACATTTCTGCGCTGTCGGTGGAAAATGCACGCCTTCGCCAGGCGCTCATTGTTCGCCACACCGAGGCCGAGGGTTGCGACCCAGCGCTAGAGGCCACAATATGGTTAGAGCTTGCCGCCTCCACGGTTTGGCGCATGCGTCCAGGATCCCCCGTTTAGCCCTTGCGCAATCGAAGATTACCGTTCGTCGCCATCTGGCCAATATTTTGGCATAGTGAGTTGAAGACTAGGAGGCCCGTCATGCGCCAGATTCTGATTATCCTGCTGCTTGCTTTGGGTCTGAGCGCCTGTGCCACGGCCTCGCGCCTCTCGGCGGCCAATGACGTACACGCGCTGTTGGTGGCGATCCGCGACAACGACCGTGCCGGTTTCGAGGCTCACGTGGACCGCGACGGCCTAAAGCGCGAACTGGTCGCCAGACTTGCCGAGCAAGGCAATTCCTCCCCTCTTGGGACTCTCGCCGCAGCGCTCGCACCTGGATTGGCCGATATCGCCGGTGAGGCGCTGATCAATCCCAAGGTGTTCCGAAAGGTCGCTGAGTATTATGGCTACAAGGCCGACAGCCCGATCCCCAATACCGTCGCTATAGCTGGGTCATTGAGAGCCATGCCCGATGGCCGGGTTTGTGCCACCAAGTCGAAGAAAGGGCCTTGCATGCTGATCTTCAGCCAAAGCCCCAGCGGTTGGCGGCTATCTGGCTTTCAGGGCGATATTTCCATGCTGCGCATCAAGCTCTGATCAGATTAGTCTGGCCCTCTCACTTCAAGGGGCTATCAGAATGAACTATGAAGCGGCGCTCTCTG
>JANPNB010000246.1:0-1511 GCA_031427275.1 Alphaproteobacteria bacterium
CCTCCGAACCAAAGTGGGTCTTGTCGACGGCCATTCCGTAGAACGCCTGGCGGATCGCGCGGCCATCCCGGGCAGTCATCGCGGCCTCGGGCAGCCAGGGCAGCTGGAAGAAGAACATGTACCAGGACTTCTTCAGTTGAACCCAGGACCGACGCAAATGGATGGCCATCACCGCCGGGTGCGGCACGTTCATGATCACCAGCCGTTCCAGCGGGCGCACCTGATGGGTCGCGAACACCCAGGCCAGACCTGCGCCCCAGTCGTGAGCGATCAGGGTCACGGACTTCGCTCCGCTGGCATCGATCAGGGCGGCGACGTCCTCGATCAAGCGGTCGATGCAATAGTCCGCCACAGCCCTGGGTTTGGGCTCGGTTTCACCGTAGCCCCGCAGGTCAGGTGCCCAGACGCGGTAGCCCATAGCGGCCAACATCGGGATCTGATGGCGCCACGAGAAGCGGCTCTCCGGGAACCCGTGCAGGCACAGCGCAAGATGGTCGCCCTCGCCGGCCTGATCGACGGCGAATCGGAAGCCGTTGGCTTCGACAGTTTCGGTTGTGATGGTCATGGCGCTGTGAAATGCGTGCTTTCGTGTTCGATGCCCGGAAGCTGAATCATGCCCTGATAGGTGAAGCCGATTTTCCGCAGAACCGCCATCGAGACATAGTTCTCCGCAGATGTGATCGCCGCCAGCTTCGGGATGCCCATCACCTCTTGCGCGTGTTTCAGCACGGCCGCCGCAGCCTCCTGAGCATAGCCCTGGCCCCAGGCGCGCGGCACGAACGCATATCCGACGTCGGGAATATCAAGGCCGTCGCGCTTGACCAACCCCGCCAGCCCCATCGCCAGCCCCTTGGTCGTCTGCACCACCAACCACATGCCGAATCCATGGGTCTGGTAGCTGCCGATCACGCGCTCGGCGATATACTCACGCGCCTCGGCCTCGGTACGCACACCCCGGTCGCCGATGTTGGCGATGAAACCCGTGGTGTTCAGCAGTTCCAGGATGAAGGGGGCGTCTTCCAGTTCGACCTCGCGGAGGGTCAGGCGGTCGGATTTCAGCACAATCATCTCAAGGCTCCCCTCATTCCGAAACGCCATCTTAACGTGCCACGATCACCTTGCCTCGCGAAACACGGTTAAGTCGGGTGAACCATGGCGAGCGGCGAGCGGCCGATCATCATCAAGAAAATCAAGAAGGCCGCCCATGGACACCATGGCGGTGCCTGGAAGGTTGCCTACGCCGACTTCGTGACCGCGATGATGGCCTTCTTCCTGCTCATGTGGCTGATCAACACCACCTCGCCGGAACAGAAGCGCGGGATCGCCGACTATTTCGCGCCCGCCAGCGTTTCGGAAACCGCCTCAGGTGCCGGCGGCATCCTGGGCGGCACGGCCCTGGGCAAAGAGGGTTCCAAAAGCGCGGGTTCCAGTGACGTGATCGAGGAACTGGCACCATCCTCGCGCAATCCCAATGACGGTGACTCCAAAGAAGGTGGCCAGACCAAGAGCGC
>JANPNB010000247.1:0-3951 GCA_031427275.1 Alphaproteobacteria bacterium
GATGGAAAGCGATCTGGCGGAAGACGGTGTTCAGCCCGTCCTCAATCTGACCCGCCAACAAGCCTCGACGTTCAGCCTTAGAGGCTCCAGCCAGCAGGCGCTCAAACACCAACCCCTCGCCAAAGATGGACGCGGTCTCGGCCAGGGTTAGAGGGGTGTCAGCCAGCAGCGTTCCCAGCGGTGCGCACAGGGTCTGGTGTACGGCATGGCCCAACTCGTGGGCCAGGGTCAGCACATCCCGCCGCTCACCCATATAGTTCATAAACACATAGGGATGTCGCTTGGAGGTCACCGGGTGGGAATAGGCCCCTGACTGTTTGCCCGCACGCGGTGCGGCATCGATCCACGGATTGTCGAAGAACGACTTGGCTGTCGCAGCGAATTTCGGGGCCAGCCCGGAGAAACTCTCTAGCACCAAGTCTCGCGCTTGGTCCCAGTCATAGAGCCGGGGCTGGCTGGTCTCCAACGGTGCGTTACGATCCCAATAATCCAGGCTCTTGCGACACATGATCTGAGCTTTGAGACGATAATACCGGTGGCTGACCGAGGGGTAACCCTCGACCACAGCGGCTTCCAGTGCCTCCACCGCGTCGGCATCAACCTCGTTGGCCAAGTGGCGTGACGCCGCAGGGTTGGGATATTTCCGCCAACCATCCTCGACCTGCTTCTCAAAGGCGATGGTATTGAGCGCCAGGGCCAAGGTTGGCGTGCGCGCCTCCAAGGCTTTGGCCAAGGCCTGGGCCGCCTGTTTGCGGCTGGCCGCATCTGGATCAGACATCCGGTTCAAGGCCTCCGGCAGGCTGAGTTCTTCCCGCCCGATCTTAACGGTCAGCCGTGCCAAGGTTTCGTCGAACAGCCGCGTCCAATTGGCTACCGCAGGACTGCGATCAATCAATAGTCGCTCGAGGTCGGGTGACAGTTCGTGGGGCCGCGACAGCCGAACCCGACGCATCCAGGGCCGCCAGCGCTCAGCCGCCGGGTGCGCACGAAACGCGGCCTCAATCTCTGAGTCGTCGAGTTGATTGAGTTCAAGGGTAAAAAACAGGCTTTCGGCCCCGATCTGAGCCGACCGCGCCCGCAGGTCCCCTTCGAACTTTGCCCAAGCGTTATCATCGCGCGCCGTCGAGGCCGCCAAGCTGGCATAGGCCCCGACGCCCCAAAGCCCGTTCGTCGCGGCTTCATAGAGATTGATGCCATGATCGAGAAGCTCACCAAGCCGCAGCGGATCTCCCCGCATCGCCACAAAGCGGCCCTTGAGCTTGGCCAATGCGTCGTTGGCAGCCTTGGCGGCGGCCAGATCGTTTTCGACCCTGGGATCGTCACGTCCGGTGTAAAGGTCATCGAGCCGCCACTGGGGCGGTAGGGTCAACGGCATGTTCATAGGTGGGGGCTTCTAAAGGCATAGCGTTCGCCCTCCTAGTGCGAACAGGGGCCTTGCCTTTGGAAATGACTTAGGATTTGAGGCCCGTGCCCTTGCGGATGCACGCGGCGCACATCAGGTTCGCAGACAAAGACTTTTTGGAGTGACGACACCATGCGCAATTGGCGACTGGACGAAGACGAAGAAGAAGGCAGCGAGCCCAAGCCCGACATGCCGATGACCTCAGGTCCGGTACAGAACGCGCTGTTCAAGTCCCGCACGGTGCTGATCTTCGGCGAAATCAATATGCGTCTGGCCGAGCGGGTCACGGCCCAATTGCTGGCCCTGGCGGAAGAAAACAACAAGGACATCAAGGTCGTCATCAATTCCCCAGGCGGCCACGTGGAAAGCGGCGACACGATCCATGACATGATCCGTTTCTGCGGGCCTAAGGTGAAGGTCATTGGCTCCGGCTGGGTCGCCAGTGCCGGGGCTTCCATCTTCCTGGGTGCCGAGAAGAAGAACCGATTGTGCCTGCCCAATACCCGCTTCCTGTTGCACCAACCCATGGGCGGCGTCCGCGGCCAAGCCTCTGACATCCAGATCGAAGCCGACGAAATCATAAAGATGCGCGAGCGGGTCAATCGGATGATCGCAAAGGAAACCGGCCAGACCTACGAAAAGGTCGTCAAAGACACCCAGCGGAACTTCTGGATGAGCGCCGAAGAAGCTGTGGCTTACGGCGTCGTCGCCAAGGTCATCAATTCGGCCTCTGAGGCCTAGCCGCCATGTCGACCGCGCCTTGGTGGAAGGGCGCGGTCGTCTACCACATTTATGTCCGCAGTTTCTTTGACAGCAACGGCGATGGCCACGGCGACTTGCCCGGCGTGCGGGCCAAACTCGATTACATCCAGGGCCTAGGCGTCGATGCCATCTGGCTGTCGCCCATCCATCCCTCGCCCAACCGCGACTGGGGCTATGACATCTCTGACTACGAGGGTGTCCACCCTGACTATGGCACGTTGGCAGACCTGCAAGCCCTGATCGCCGACGTCCACGCGCGCGGCCTTAAGATCATGTTGGACGAGGTCTTGGCCCACACCTCTGACGAACATGCGTGGTTCGCGGAAAGCCGCGACGGCGGCCGCAGCGGCCCCAAGGCCGACTGGTATGTCTGGGCTGATCCAGCGCCTGACGGCACAGCGCCCAACAACTGGCTCAGCGTGTTTGGTGGCCCCGCCTGGGCCTATCAGCCCGCCCGACGTCAGCACTACCACCACAAATTCCTGCGCCAGCAACCCAAGCTCTCCTGGGAAAACCCAGATGCCAAAGAGGCCGCGACCCGCGTGCTCGACTTCTGGCTGGATAAGGGCATTGACGGCTTTCGCTTGGACGTTGCCGGATGCTTCCTGCACGACACCAACCTCACCCCCAACCCAGCCGTCCCGCTGGCCGAACGCACCGCCTATAACTGGTCCCACGCCGGTGAGATGCAGGTCCACCTCAATGACTCCAACCTGCCCGCCAACATCCCGCTGCTGGGCGAAATCCGCCGCCGGGTGGATGGCCACAATGACCCCGCAGGGGTCGGCGAACGCTTCGTGTTCGGCGAATTCTCCGAGGAGGAGGAACGTTGCGGGGCCTATTGCTCTCCCGAGGAGGGCCTGCATTCGGCCTATACCTTCGTCCTGCTGCACGCCCGCAAGCTTGCCCCGCAGACTTTCCGCGAACATTTCGAAACCCTGGGCCGCCACCCCGACCACTGGCCCTGCATCTCGTTTTGCAACCACGACATCGCCCGCACAGTCTCTCGCTTCGGCAACACCCCCGAAATCGCCAAGCTGATGTTCGCCCTCCTGCTGACGCTCAAAGGCACCACGCTGATCTATCAGGGCGAAGAACTGGGCCTGCCTCAGGCCGAGTATCTAACCCGCGACCAGCTGCGCGACCCCGTTGGCGACCTCTATTGGCCGATCTCCAAGGGCCGGGATGGCTGTCGAACGCCTATGCCGTGGACTGAGGGCCAGAACCTCGGCTTCTCCACCAACCCCAAGCCCTGGCTGCCGCTCGCCGTCGAACACACCGGCATCTCCGTCGCCAGCCAGGAGTCTGATCATGGCTCCATGCTGGCCTTCAGCCGCGCCATGATCGCCCGGCGCAAAGCCTCGCCCGCGCTGACCTTCGGCGAGATAGAGATGCTGGATGCACCGGAGTCCATCCTGGCCTTCACCCGAACCCTGGGCAATGAGCAAGTGCTCTGCCTGTTCAATATGGGGCCGGAGCCCATGACCTATGCTGACCGTGAACTCGGTCCGTACGCGGTGCTGATCACCTAAATCCTCCTCCAGCGCGCAGCGCGATTTGGGGGAGGGGGACCGCGAAGCGGTGGAGGGGGTTGCCGTGCGCAGGCCTCTGGGATTCAACCCCCTCAGCCCCTTCGGGGCAGCTCCCCCAGGAGGGGAGCATTTTTCTGCTCTAAGTGAACGCCAGCTTCGCCGAAGCTATCAACAACACCACGCCCAGCGCCTGGATCAATCGCCCCGGTGCCAGTCGCGCTACCCCCAGCTGGGTGCCAATCACCGCCCCGATCG
>JANPNB010000248.1:0-2910 GCA_031427275.1 Alphaproteobacteria bacterium
TAGAAGACTTCTCTAACAAGCCAGTCTCTGAGATCATTGCCATCATCTGTGCCGACCTAGGCATCATCCCAGACTGGCAGGCCTGGAGCCTAGAGCCCTGGGCCATCGAAGAGCGAACTAGTGTTCCAGGATCGCCCTACAACACACACCCAACCCATATAGAACATACACCCAACATCCCGAGCGGCGACAACCTGCGCGAAGCCCCGGCTTAGCCGTCCCAAATTCCTTCCCCGCTGGGGAAGGTGGCCCAAAGGGCCGGATGGGGCCGACCGCGCAAGCGGGCGGATAACCACCTATCCGAAACAAGCATCCGGGCTAAAGCCCGGCCCCCTCCGACTCGTCGCTTCGCGCCGAGCCACCTCCGCCCTGTGGGGGAGGAACTCTTGTCCGTGATTTCCGTGGGGTCAGTGGTTCATCTTCTTTCCAAAGATCAAACCAAGAACAACGCCCCCTGACTCTGCGCGCAAACTCCGCTAGACCCCACCTGTGAACACCACCCCCGCCACCCTGGCCCTCGCGCCTGCGCTCATCGTGCTGCCCGGCCCCCGCGCCGCTGTGGCGGATGCCGAGCACGCGACCCCACTCCGTGCGCCCGATGCGCGCGACCTGTTCACTCAAGGCCCGGTCCTGGTCGCCCACGCCGCCATGACCGCCAAGCGCCTGGGCCTCAATGCGCCGCCGCGCTCGCCGGGCATGCTCGATGCGCTAGAGCTGTTCGCCTTCGTCCGCCCCGCGCGGTTCTGCGCCCCATCTGCCGTGGGCCTCGCCCTGGCGCTCGGTCTACCCGAACCCAAGGGCGCGGAGGCTCAAGCCGCGTCCCTGCGCCTCGCGGTCCAGACCCTGCTGGCCGAACTGGCCGCCAACCCCGAGCCCTCCCGCGAAGAAGCCCTAGCCGTCGCCGAGACCCTGGCCCGCGCCGGCTGGGCCTGGGGCACGGCCACCATTGCGGCGCTACGCTCCGCCCCGGTCGGTAATCAGTTTCGCACCTCGGGCCTCGATGCTTGGTCGCGGATCGCCGAGTGGGAAGACCAGGCGCCGCCCGGCGAGGCGGGCTCCAAACCGTTCAAGCCGGAGCAATCTGCCGCGCGCCTGGCTCAACTATTGGCCACTGCCGGACTGGACGAAGCCCGCCCCGCCCAGGCCGAGTTCGCCGCCGAAGCCGCCTTTGCCTTCCAGCCCCGCGAACGGGAGGGCGAGCCGCGCATGATGCTGGCCGAGGCTGGCACCGGCATCGGTAAGACCCTGGGTTACCTGGCGCCTGCCTCGCTGTGGGCCGAGGCCAACGGTCCTGCCGTCTGGATCTCCACCTAGACCCGCGCCCTCCAACGCCAGATCGAGCGCGAGAGCCACGCCCTCTACCCCGACCCCAAGGTCCGCGCCAAAAAGGCCGTGGTCCGCAAGGGGCGCGAGAATTATCTCTGCCTGCTCAACTTTCAGGATCAGACCAACACCGCCCAGTTGGGGGGCGCCGACCTGATCGGCATGGGCCTGACCGCGCGGTGGGTGCGCGCCACCCGCGACGGCGACATGACCGGTGGCGACTTTCCGGCCTGGCTGCCGACCCTATTCGCCGTGCCCCCCGTGGCGCAGGCCAGCGCGGCCAATCTGGTCGATCGGCGCGGCGAGTGCATCCATGCCGGCTGTCCCCATTACCGCACCTGCTTCGTGGAGAAGGCGATTCGTGGGTCGCGCCGGGCCGACATCGTCATCGCCAACCACGCCCTGGTCCTGACCCAGGCGGCCTTCGACGGGGCTCGCGCCGCGCGGGGTTCCAAGGCCGACGGTGAGACCACCCAGCTTAAGCGCATCGTCTTTGACGAGGGCCACCATCTGTTTGACGCCGCCGACGCGGCCTTCTCCGCCGCGCTGTCTGGGGCTGAGGCTGCGGAATTGCGCCGCTGGATCAGAGGCCCTGAGGGCAGGGGCCGTCGCGGTCGCGGGCTTGAGGCCCGGCTGATGGAGGTGTTGGGCGAACGCGACGAGTCCAAGCGCGCCCTGCTCGATGCCACCCGCGCCGCCGCTGCCTTGCCCGGCGAGGGCTGGTCGGGCCGCATCGCGCCGCCCAATGGCGAGGTCAACCCGCTCGGTCCCATTGAGCATTTCCTGGTGGCGGTGATCGAGCAACTTCGTGCCCGATCGGCCCCCTCCGAGGTCGGCATGGAATGCGCCGCCCGCCCGGCACTGGACCTGGTGCGTGAGACCGCCCGCAGCGCAGCCTCAGCCCTGGCCGGGGTTGAGGCCCCACTGCTGGCCTTGGCCCGCCACTTGGAAGATGTGCTCGATCAAGAGGCCGCGACCCTAACCGTCACCGAACGCGCCCGCATCGAAGGCGCCCTGCGTGGCCTCGACCGCCGCGCCCGCATGACGCTGCCGGCTTGGCGCTCCATGCTCAAAGCCATTGACGAAGACTCTGAGGACGACCCCGACTTTTTCGACTGGTTCGACGCCACCTTCCTCTATGGCCGCGTGGTGGATGCCGCCTCGCGCCGTCACTGGGTCGACCCCACCGAGCCCCTGACCAACGCTGTCATTGCCCCCGCTCACGGCGTGCTGGTCACCAGCGCAACCCTCACCGATGCCAGCCTCACCGACCCCTTTGCGCTCGCCGAGATGCGTACCGGCGCGGCCCGTCTGCCCGACCGCCCGAAAACCCTGAAACTGGCGTCGCCCTTCGACTATGCCGCCAACAGCTGCGCCTTCGTGGTCACCGACGTGGGCCGCGATGACCCGCGCCAGGTGGCTGCGGCCATGCGCGAACTGTTCCTCGCGGCCGGGGGCGGGGGCGTTGGCCTGTTCACCGCCATTCGTCGCCTGCGCGCCGTGCATGAACGGATCGCCGCACCTCTGTCGGACAAGGGTCTGGCCCTCTATGCCCAGCATGTTGACCCGCTCGAAGTCGGTGCGCTG